>JABMOJ010000565.1 GCA_013204195.1 SAR86 cluster bacterium | reverse complement strand
CGCCTGATCGCTCCAGCGCCTCGATGGTGTTTGTGAAGTTAGCCGGAGCCTGATTCTGCGCTATGCGATCGATCTCGGCATTTTGCTCGGCGAATCCTCGTTCAAAGGCTTCGAGGTAGTGTTCATTGTGAATAAGATCAAAAGGTGGAATACCGTACGGTGTGTTCCAGTCCTCAAAAAATGGATTGCTCATGCCGGTTCCTTGCCTTTGCTGATAATAAGTGCTGAATAGGGCTGGCGGGTTTGCCAGAATAGTCGTCGATCAGAATTATCCGGGTTTGGCGTCTTAGGTAGATTCCAGACCGCCATTTAATCGATGATACCCTCCGATCGCAACCGTGCAATTTCGGTGGCAGAAAACTTGAGTACCTGCGCCAATACTTCATCAGTATGCTGACCAAGTTTTGGTGAGTGACTGGATGTCGAGATGTCAACGCTCGCTAATTTAAACGGCGCGTTTTGAATCAAAAAGGCACCATATACATCCTCTTGCTCAGTGAATGCCTGCCTTGATATGACCTGGGGATGATCGAACAGGTCTTCCGGACTATTGTACAAGCTGCACGGAACGCCAAATTTGTTCAGCGCCAGTTCGCACTCCTGGGCTGACAGGGACTTGGACCAAATTTCTATTTCCGCGACGAAAGCGGCGGTATTTTTGAAATGTCCACCCGCAGCGAATCTTTCATCCTGGAGCATATCGGTGCGGTTGATCGCCTCACAGAGGCGGCGCATATTCTTTCCAGAGACGATACAAATCATGACGAAGCCGTCGCTGGTACGAACGGGGTGGAAGCCATTACCCGGTGTCGCGTTTGGAATCTGCGCGAGCTGAACCTGGGCAGGAATCAGGCTCATCATGGATTCAAGCATGGTGACATCAATATAGTCACCCTCACCGCTGCGCTCTCGCCCTAGTAAGGCTGTTTGAATGGCGCCAAAGGCGTAGGAGCCGGTGAGCATATCCGCAATCATAATGCTCGAGACTGACGGCGCATCCGAATCCAACTGGGTGCGCATATGGGCTATATCGAAGCCGCTGGCGGCGTGGGCGATGGGTGCGTAAGCCGCCCGTTGAGCGAATGGCCCTTGTTGCCCAAACCCGGAGATAGAGCAATAGACGATATCCGGTTTGATTTGTTTGACCGATGTATAGTCGAGGCCGAATTGCGCCATCACGCCAGGTCGAAAGTTCTCGATGACCACGTCCGCTTCCGCCAGCATCTGGCGGGCAATGTCCTGACCCGCCCTATGCTTGAGGTCTATAGCGATACTGCGTTTGCCAGCGTTAAAGTGGCTGAAGACCCGGCTGGTACCCTTAGGTCCGCGAGTAACGTCGCCGCCTTGAATCGTTTCGACCTTAATGACATCGGCGCCGCAATCTGACAATAGCCGCGAGCAGATGGGCCCAGCATAGACGGCGGAAAAATCAAGTACCTTGAGGTGGGCGAGGGGTTTTGATCGGCTCATCTGGTTCTCCAGTTGGGGTTAACTGTAACCCAGATGCACAGTCTGCATCTATCCGATTTTATACGATCGGCAAGAGACCGGTTGGTTGCTCGAGACCTCGCTGTGTCGCGCATGAATCAAAAGAGCTAGCGTCATGACCTCGGCGGTCTTAACGCTCTTGAGCGTAAATTTCCCGAAGGATCGAACGCCATTGTTCATACTGAGCTTCGAGAGGGCCCTTGAGTTCAATGACACTGCCTTCCAGCATTGAGATGGTCGGATGGATTTCAGCCTTAAAGGAGTCGGCCAGTTCCCGCAGTTCATCTTCGTTCATTTTGTATTCTTTATAGGTTCGATAGACATCTTCCGTCGCCTCCCAGCTACCGGACCGGCGGCGGTTGCTCACGGAACCATTGGTCTTGATTTGGTCGTTGTAGGCCAGCAGTTCGTAGCTGTAGGTCTGCCAGTAGGGATAGACGGTCTGCAGCCTGTCAAAGAACAAGTTGAAATGTTCATCCATCAGGTCGGTAAATCGGTATTCAGCCTCTCGAATTTTTTTGACTCGTTGATACATTTTATCGTCGAGTGCGGGCAGGCCCGTGACCTCGATGATGCCTTGTGGGTCTATTGCCAGGTAACTGGCGAAAGCCTGTGGCGCGAGGGCGTTGGCATAACGTAGCAATGAAGCGCGAACAATCCAGGTGGCTTCAAAGGCGGTCAGCTGGCTTCGCGCCCGGTAAATATCGTTGGCGATGAGATGATACATTCAATGGAATGGGTCCTGGCGCAGTCGTTCATCAACAGCATAAGCGGCGGTCTGGGCTTGGTCACTGGATAGGTTGTCGATCCAGATGCCCCCGCGACTGTCGACCACCTTAACGTGTAACGCCAGGTCCAGAGCAGTAGAGGTCAGAATGGTCGCGGTGATCTGGAGTTCTGCAGCGACATCCTCGCTGGGTCCGACTCTGACAGCGCCCCAGTGTCCGGATTCGATCAGGCTGTTGCGCAGGATGATTGGCAGATAATTCGCTTCGGCCTCATGAATAGGTCCGTAGATGCGATTGATTCGGCCAGCGCTGGCGTTGTCGGGTATCAGGCTCGGATTGGAGAAGACCGCAATGCTGATATTGAAGTACGGTAAGGTGGGGGTACCCGCAACAATCAAGGCTTCAGGCGCATGTACGGTGACGGAAATGTCCCGGTGTTGAGTCGCGCAGGCGGATAACAGGAGCACGAGGGTTAGCAGTGCGGCTCTAGTCATCGGTGACCGCCGTGTCATCCTGCCGAAGTCGACAGACCTTCTTTTTCTCGAGGGTGTATTCACAGGCGTAGAGCCCTTTGCCAGGCGGAAATAGCCGATACACTCGGTTTAGGCTAAAGGACTGGCCCATTTTGGCAGACACTAGGGTGGTTGAAACCATCAATCGTTTGCTCTCGAATGTTTGGCTTCCCCTGGCGAGACTGTAGCGGTTGATCACCGTCAGGCCTTCCGGCAATTGAGTGGCGAACACCAGCTGGCCATTGCTGTCCAGTCCGCAAGACTCCTGACCAATCGCCAGGTCATTGGCTGGGGCGAGAAAATCGCAGGTCAGGGCATAGTCACCACTGCGCTTGACCGATATATAGTCGAGAGACTGGTCAATGGTTAAGACGGTTGACTGGGTGCTGGCATCAGCCAGCGTGCCCAGTTTGATAACGGCAGATAAGTCTCGCAGGGAATTGCCCGATGCGGGCCGTGCTCCATCCCGGTCGGTTTTCATTTTCTGCTGTTGTTCGAATTGACTTTGAGCGATCTCATACAGGTAGCTGAGTCGGTCCTGAGGGTTTTCTGTATGTTCGTAGTCGATTTCCCAAGAGCCGGAAAAATCCGCCAACGGTGCGATTTTGAGCGCCGGCACCTCTCGGGTTTTACTGGCGCAACTCGTCAGGACCGCGATGCATAGAAGACTTGTCGTAATGACGTTGCTCATTGAAGAATGGTGGGCCTGAGACGTTGAGAAGGGCGGGAGCAGCAGGGCGATTATCGAGGTCTTGGTCTCGATAATCGCAAGTGGTGGCTTAAACCTTAAGCGGCTTTCGCCATTTTGCCTGGCACGGCGAAGAATTTGTCGATCAGTGGCTTGAAGCTAGCCAATGAATCAACTTCGTAGGCGGGGTCAAAGGCTGCTTGGTCCCACTCATCAGTAAACTGCTCTGCCTTGGCAAACCAGGGCTCGTCCTTGAACTGTAATCGCAGGTCCCGCTCCTTGCCTTGGAAATGGTAGTAGTGCTCACCCTGAAAATCCTGATGGGTGCGAATGATGTGATAGGCGTCTTCGCTCACATAGGCCTTGATGATTTCAGCACAGATCTGACCGTGATTAATCACGCTGATAGTTTTGCCAATGTCGTGGAGCAGGCTGAGTAACACCATCTCATCTGAGGCGCCGGCTCTGCGGGCCATCGTTGCGGTCTGCAATGAGTGATGGAGTTGGTCAGTGGCGAAACCCAATGACACGCCTTCCAGTGACGCTAACATGCCATAGATACGGTTTGGCATATCTTTGATATGAGGTACATGTTCCTGGCCAATATGATTCCAGTCTGCTTCGGTACCTTGATCCATTCGTGTGAACATCTGGGTCTCCAGTAATTGTGTTTAAAAACAGGATGATAGTGGGGAATCGAGGTGGGG
>JABMOJ010000564.1 GCA_013204195.1 SAR86 cluster bacterium | reverse complement strand
GTCCCTGGCCCGGATCGAACATGATGGGAATGCCCAGTTTCGCGAGATCCCTGGCCTGACGCAGCATGATGGGCGCGTCCTCTGGCGCTAAGACCGCCAGCGTCACCGCCTCTATGCCCTGGATAGTGCTGGGCAATGGCCGGCGCGGCGAGACCGCTGCACCAGCGTGGAACGCCGTGATCTGATTACCCTGTTCATCGCTAATTAAGACTGCAGAGGCGCACTGAGCGTAGTCGGGATCAATGATAATGTTGCTGATATCCATGCCCAGTGCCTGTAAATGCTGCCGGTAATGGTCGTCGAAGTTTCGTCCCGCGGCAGAGACGGGCAGTACCGCGACGCCTAATTGATGCAAGCCGTAGGCGATATTCAGCCCGCAACCACCAAAACTGGTGCTCAACTGTGCGAGCTGCAGGGAGATATTCAGACCAGTGACTGGAAACTTAGCCTGGTAATCATGAAATGAGCCGGGATAGCGGCCAATTAAATCCAGTGCAATGCTGCCGCACGCCATAACTGTGGACATGGTTCAGTTGCTCCTTGATACGAACGGGTTTGCTTTTGTAGCCGGATTCGTGGAAATATCCCTACCGTGCACAGCCTGCCTTGTGAGTTGCTTGCCACCGACACGTCAACCTTCCAATCTCTAGAGTATACCCGTGATGGCAGACCTTACCTTAATGATTCAAGCCTGCTTCGGTCTCGGCATGTTTATTGCCATCGGCTGGGCGCTGGGCGAGAGCCGCCGTATGCCCGATTGGCGAGTCTTGCTAGGCGGTCTGGGTCTGCAGTTGGTGTTGGCTTTGTTGATGTTTAAGGTGCCCTTTGTCAGAGAAACATTGACCTTGTTGAACCGGGGCGTTGTCGCTGTGGCTAGCGCTACCGATGCGGGTACCCAGTTCGTGTTTGGTTATCTGGGCGGTGATTCGTCGAACATCGCGTATCCCTATGCGATTACCGATGCGGGTTCCACTTACATTCTGGCTTTTCGGGTTTTGCCCTTGATCTTGTTTTTTACGGTGCTCTCGGCAGTGCTCTGGTATTACCGGATTTTACCCTGGGTGATCCGTGGTTTTTCGGCAATTCTGCGGCGTAGCATGGGCGTGGGGGGGGCAGTAGGCGTGAGCGCCGCGGGGAATATCTTCCTGGGCATGGTTGAGGCACCGTTGCTGATCAGGCCCTATTTGAACAAGCTGACGCGCAGTGAGCTGTTTATTGTTATGACCTGCGGGATGGCGACTGTGGCTGGGTCGGTGATGATCTTCTACTCGATCATCTTGCAGGGCGTTATTGTCGATGCGCTCGGACACATTCTGACGGCATCAGTCATCAGTGCGCCGGCGGCGATTATGATCGCGCGTGTTATGATTCCAGGCGACGATTCTACTGGTAGTGACAAGCTTATCGACCCGGTGACCTATCATGGTTTGCTGGATGCGGTGACTCGTGGCACCGCCGACGGCATTCGATTGATGGTGAATGTTGGTGCCATGTTAATTGTGCTCATCAGTTTGGTGGCGCTGGTGAATAGCCTGCTGAGTCTATTGCCGCTGCTCGATGGCGAATTACTGACCATGGAGCGGATCTTGGGTTGGCTGTTTGCACCGTTGGCCTGGCTGATGGGCATTCCCTGGCAAGAGTCGGTGGTCGCGGGCGCCTTGTTGGGCACCAAAACCGTACTTAATGAGCTCATCGCATTCTTTGCGCTGGCAGCGCTGGAGCCTGGGCAATTGTCCGTTAAATCCACCTTGATTATGACCTACGCGATCTGTGGATTCGCGAACTTTGGTAGCTTGGGCATTATGATTGGTGGTCTGAGCGCCATGTGTCCAGAACGGCGGCAGGAAATTATGGCCCTAGCCCCCAAGTCATTGATATCCGGAACACTGGCGACCTGTATGACGGGAGCTATCGCCGGCCTAATATTGGGCTGAGCCGGCTTGGCCGAACGGTTACGGCTTATGCACGCTCGTATCGAATTGCTGCAGGGCGTCAATAATCTGCTGGATATCGGCGTCGGTAATATTCAGGTGGGTCACCAGACGGGGTCCAGACAGGCGGATGCCCTGAGTCTCCAGGTAAGTCGATAGGCTTGTGATATCGACACTGGCGGGATCCAACATCACCATGTTTGTGTGTACGGGGCTTGCGAGTCTTATATGCTGCAGGCCTTCAATGGCCCGGCCCAGTTGGGCTGCACGTGTATGGTCTTCCTGCAGGCGCTGCACATGATGCTGGAGTGCGTAGATACCGCTGGCTGCGATCACGCCGGCCTGGCGCATGCCGCCCCCCAGCATTTTGCGTAGCCGGCGAGCACGCTGGATCAGAGCCACATCGCCGACCAGCAAAGAGCCCACCGGGCAGCCCAGGCCTTTTGATAAGCAGATCGAGACGGAATCGAAATGCTGACAGATATCGATAGCCTCGACTTCAAGCTTCACCGCGGCATTAAATAACCGCGCACCATCAAGGTGGCGCTGTAGTCCGACAGCCTGCATGAGGGTTGAATATTCCTGCAGGTAATCCAGGGCAAGGACTTGGCCTGCCTGGGTATTCTCCAAGCACACCAGGCGTGTCCGGGCAAAGTGAAAGTCATCGGGCTTGATGGTTTGACGAACTGCATCGAGGTCGAGTTCGCCCCGGTGATTGAAGGGCAGGGGTTGGGGCTGAATACCGCCTAGAACGGCACCGCCACCGCCCTCATATTTATAAGCATGGGCCTGCTGGCCGGCAATGTATTCATCGCCCCGTTCACAGTGGCTCATCAGTGCCAGCAGATTACCTTGGGT
>JABMOJ010000563.1 GCA_013204195.1 SAR86 cluster bacterium | reverse complement strand
TTTCATGAAAGTCCGCGATAATCCGTGATAATCCGCGATAATCCTGAGCGTCACACGTGGGGTCAGGCGGGCATTTGTTTTGAATTCTTCATCTAAAAGCAGGGTGTCGGCGGGTTTGGAGGTGAAGTAAATTCACGATTAGGCTCTATTCCACGCGAGCGACGCCCATGGTCCTGCCATGGGCTATAAAAGTCATTTCATAATAGCCAAAAAAAGTTTTCCTGATTTCGACTTCTGGATTCTCAAGTTTGATATACCATTTATTCGCGAGCCGCTGTTGCCAGACTTGGCCGTTCTCGAGGGTGACTCGGGTTTTGCCGCGCCAGCCTTGGAAGCTGCCGATGATGCGCGAGCGGATAGGTTCATCCCTAACCCTCTGAACCTCTGGGTTGTTGTCGATCAGCTTCGGCGCATCTTCTGCGGTGTAGCGTATCAACCAATCATTCAGCGCTCTAACTTGCGCCGTTGATAGCTCTGAGACGCCGGTTTGGTCCTGTTCATCCTGCGACATCAGGGCTTCAACGCCCGGGAATTCCTCACCGAGGGCAGCGGCGCCGGCTGTCTGGGTGACGAGCAGCAG
The DNA here is from genome assembly GCA_013204195.1 of SAR86 cluster bacterium. Lineage (GTDB taxonomy): Bacteria > Pseudomonadota > Gammaproteobacteria > Pseudomonadales > Azotimanducaceae > UBA4582. The sequence continues at coordinate 2,587 of JABMOJ010000563.1, read as the reverse complement.
GCAGAGGGTGATTATCAGTGGCATAAAGTTCGGTTGCATAGCGTTCAGCCGTTAGATATTGAAGTCAGGATAGCAATATACGCTGTTGGCGCCCGCAGCAGAAGATACTGTTAGAGGTTCCTTGTAGCAGAAGCGCCGTACCCCATGGGCGGGTTAACTGATTCAAAACGAGTTCGCCAATGCACGCCTCATAGCAGAGTGCCTTGGTACTTCCCTAGTCCTACTGTATATAGGGAGGTCCTAGGCTCTGTCTTTTTATGGATGTCCTGGGTTGCTTTTTCTGGTTTACTTTTTAAGTATTGTACGTTGCGATGGCTATGTTCACCGTCTACCGGCCCCGTGAAGGGTTTACTTTTGCACGATGAGGTTATTCGGACGCGGTGCTTGGAGGTTCTTCGGGCTAAAGGAAAATCAGGTGTACAGCGCGCCGCTTTTAGTTCAGAGCTTCTAATGCAGAGCTTCTAATGCAGAGCTTCTAATTCAGAGCTTCTGGTAGTTCAGAGCGACGAAAACGGTGGCGCGAAACTTACGCCACCGTTTTCAGCGAACCTAACGGGCACCACCTACCATGTAGCCGACGCTAATCCCGATAGTGCGGGGATGGGGTCGCAGGCGAATGCCGCTGGCACCGAAGTTCTCCTGGGTACCGGTGTAGTACTCTTTATCGGCAAGATTCTGCACGTAGAGGACCACCTGGATGTTTTCGGTATCGTAGCCGGCTCGCAGGTTGATCACGCTATAGTCAGGACTCAGATAGGGAAACTCGCCCGGTCCTACTGGCCTTACGAGTCCCTGGTTGGGCGACGGGCCGCGGGTCTGTTTGTTGGTTAGCCCTTCGATATCGGAGTATTGACCATCGCGCCGAATATACTCGAGTCGAACCCAGGCATCGTTGTCTGCCAACGTCCAGCGGTATTCGCCGGCGAGACTCGCGGTCAGCTTGGGTGCCTTCGGCAGCTCAAGACCCTTGAGGTCGACTTGGAATCCACCCGTCAACTCCACCAGGTCTGCCTGAGTAATCTCGGTATCAAGCCAACCGAGAGACGCACTGAGGGTGAGATCGTTAGCGGGTATGGCCAAGACCTCCACCTCGAAACCGGTTGCCTTAGCCTTGTCGATGTTGATAGTTTGTTCGAAGTTGGTGGATAAATCCCCCGGAGTCAGGAAACGGAACGACTCAAACTGCAGATCGCTCCATGCCAGGCGGAAGACAGAGCCGTTGACGCGCAAGCGCCGATCAGCCAATTCTGTCTTGAAGCCCAGTTCGTAGTTCCACAACTGCTCCTTGTCGAAAGCCACGTTGAATGCGGGCGACCCATCGGCGTTGGTGTTGTTGCCAACGCTGGCACCTCCTGCCTTGTATCCCTTCGAGACGATGCCGTACACGCTCACATCAGGATTGACCTGATACCGTGCGCCAACCCGTGGAGCGAAATCGGTGGACTGTTGCTCCGCCGCGGTGAGCGGTCGCGCTGAGTTCGCAAAGCTATTGAAGAAGTCAAATCCTGGACCTCCCGGAAAGCCCGGTGAACCGGGGAAACAGCAAGTCGGCCCGATGCCAAAGGCGTGGAGATCATTTTCTACATCGTCGCGGCTAAATCGGCCGCCAGCGATGAGATCCAGGCTGTCGGTGAGGTGATAGGTGACATCACCAAACAGCGCAAGGCCCGTGATCTCATGATTTTTACTGTTCAACAACAGCCCGAGTCCGTCGGGAAATGGCGGTAGTATGCCGACCCCGCCCACGGACACGTGTCCCAGTTCAGCGCCAGTTGAGACGTGCACATTGTTCTGCTGTTCCTGGCGATCTCTTGAGTAGATGGCGCCCAGGACCAGGTCCATGGAATCGAGAGATCCCTCGGCGCGCAGTTCGGTGCTCCAAGAGGAACCCTCATATTGGTTGATCCGTCCAAGGCCGTCGAGCCCGCCGACGCCATCATTGTCGAAGCGTCGCTTCTGGGTGGCTTTGACGATGCCGGTGGTCGATTTCAACACCCACGTTTCATTCAGTTGATGGGAGATGTTGAGAATCGCAACGGTGGTTTCATTCGAGTTGCTTTCTTCCAGGTCGTGACTCAACTTGTTGCGATTGTTAGGCCAGAAGCCTGTGCCCGGATCGATAGCGGTCTGAATACCAAACGAGTCGACAGTATCCAGATCCATGATGCCTGAGGGGACATTTTCGTCGTGTCCCTGGTCCTCATCGGCATAGATCAGCGTGAGTGCAACCTGGGTGTCGGCGCTCATATCCCACAAACCTTTGAGCCTTAGGTTGAGGTGCTCATGACCGCTGTCCTTAGCGCCATTCGGCGTGAACCCATTGACCCCAGCCGTGGGGCAGCTGGCCGCGTTGGCGCCTTGGCCGCAGATGTTATCTACCAGGCCGCCACTCTCTTCGTAATAGGCAAGGCCGCGGAGCCCGAATGTATCGGACACGGGAAGATTGACGATCGCCATCACGTTGTACTGCTGATTGGCGCCCTGTAGGATTCACCGCCGGTGAGAACCTTCCAGCCAAACTCATCGGTGGGGTTGCGCGTGGCCATGTTGAGCGCGCCGCCAACAGCATTGCGACCAAAGTAAGTAC
>JABMOJ010000562.1 GCA_013204195.1 SAR86 cluster bacterium | reverse complement strand
GCGCACGCCGCCTTTGGTCATGGCATAGGCCGACAGACCCGGTGAGGCCATCAGGCCGGCCACCGAGGAGACGTTGATGACCGAGCCGCCGTCCTGTTCGGCTATAAAGGGTATGCCGTGCTTCAAGCCGAGAAACACGCCGTCAAGATTGACGGCATTTTGCTTTTGGAACTGGGCCATGGTCATCTCAAAGATCGAGGCCCTGACGGCGATGCCGGCATTGTTGACGAGAATATCGAGTCGACCATGCAGTTGGCGGATTTGTTGAAGGATCTTGATCCATTCGTCCTCACTGGTGACATCGTGGTGCAGATAGCTGGCCTGGCCGCCGGCTTTGGTGATGGCGTCGACTGCGCTCATGCCGACTTCGTCAATAACATCGGTGATGACAATGATGGCGCCTTCGCTGGCGAGACGTTCGGCGCAAGCGCGACCGATACCCATGGCGCCTCCGGTGATGAGTGCGACCTTATTTTCGACTCGTCCCATAATGCTGACTCCTGTGCTTGCCTGGTTGTTATTGATGAGTATGAATAGCGATCAATAGCTATTGATGGTGATTGGTGAGCCCGGTGCTGTGCCAGCATTCAGGCCGACCCGAATAGTGCCTAATCTTATGGCCCTTGAACAGACCTAAAAGCGGGCGAGTAGTGAGTGATTGTCACGTACGGGCGGGAATTGCTATAAAAGGCGTGCGTCAGGGGCCAGAATAGGCCCTTAAATCCTCAGACATGCCAGGATGAAGTATTCATGAGTTGGTCCAAAGAAGCCCAGGAAATTGAATTACGCCGTGAACTCGCGCGCCAGCAAGGCGGGACAGACGCGGTTGCCTTGCAACATGCCAAGGGCCGCCTCACGATTCGCGAGCGCATTGATATGCTGGTGGCGCCTGACAGCTTTGAGGAACATGGCGAGGGCGCCGGCTTTGCCGAGAAGGGCCCTGATGGCACGATTACAGACTTTAGCCCAGCAAACTATGTCATCGGCTTTGGTGAGATTAACGGTCAGCGGGTCGCGGTGGGCGGCGAAGACTTTACCCTTAAAGGCGGCTCGCCGAATGGCGCCGGGCTGCGCAAGAGTGTTTACGCGGAAGAGTTGGCGGTGCAATTTAAAGTCCCGTTGGTGCGCTTGCTGGAAGGCGGTGGCGGCAGTGTTGCGGGTTCTGGCGGGGCCAGACCGCAGACGGTGGGGTCGCCGGTGTACGCGGAACCCCGGTTTAAGATTATTGCCCAGGCCATGAACTGTGTGCCCGTGGTGTCGGCAGCGCTGGGACCGGTGGCGGGTTTTCCTGCCGGGCGGCTGGTGGCGTCGCACTTTTCGGTGATGGTGAAGAATACGTCCCAGGTGCTGGTGGCGGGGCCAGCCCTAGTGGAGCGCGCCCTGGGTGTGAGCATGACGAAGGAAGAGCTGGGCGGCTGGAAGGTGCATACCCGCAGTGGCATTGTGAATAATGTCGCCGACACTGAGGCCGAGGCCCTGCAAAAGGTGCAGCAGTTCTTAAGTTATATGCCACGCAATGTTTGGCAGTTAGCACCTAGAGTTTCTTGTACCGATGATCCCAACCGGGCTGAAGAGGCCTTGTTGTCCATCGTCCCGAAGGACGGTCGCAAGCCTTTCAAGATGCGCGACCTGATTCATCATGTGGTGGACCTGGCATCGTTCTTCGAGATTTCACCGTTTTATGGCAAGGGTCAGATTACCGGCTTCGCCCGCTTGAACGGTGCAGTGGTGGGTATCATCGCCAATGACTGTAAACATTATGCCGGCGCCATGAGCGCCACGGGCTCGCAGAAGGCTAAGCGCATGATGGAGCTGTGCGATACCTTTCATATCCCCATTGTCAACTTTCTCGATGAGCCCGGATTTATGATTGGACCGGATGCAGAGAAGGATGCGACCATTCGCTACGGCATGAGTGCGGTGGCAGCGGCGGTGCAATCGACGGTACCCTGGGCGACGGTGGCAATTCACAAGTCTTTCGGGGTGGCCTCGGCCGCACACTTCGCGCCGAATAATTACAAGCTGGCGTGGCCCTCCTATGAGATGGGGGCGTTGCCTGTGCAAGGCGGAGTGGCAGTGGCGTTTCATCGCGAGATCGCCGAGGCGGCAGATCCTGAAGCCAAGCGCCTGGAGCTGGAAGAGATGCTGATGGCGCAGCGCTCACCGTTCCCGATGATGGAAAGTTTTGCGGTGCATGAGTTGATCGACCCCCGCCAGACCCGGGCTCGCTTGTGT
>JABMOJ010000561.1 GCA_013204195.1 SAR86 cluster bacterium | reverse complement strand
GTATGCGGTGAGTGGTGATTATGATTTGATGGCGGAGATCGCCGCCGGTTCAACGGCTGAAATTAGTCCGGTGCTGGACTTAATTGGTAATCTGCAGGGCGTTGAGCGAACAAACTCATCCCTGATTTTGGAAACCAAATTCCGCCGCTGATCAGCCACCGCCGCCGCTCATAGTGGGTTGACGATGGGTGTCGATGGCCCGCAGTTGAATGTGATGCTCAAGCACCTTGATGACGTAGCGACGGGTTTCGGGGAACGGTGGAATACCGCGATACTTGTCAACGCTGCCAGCGCCAGCATTATAGGCCGCCAGTACCAGTGGAACCTGGTCACTGAAACGGTCCATCAGATAGCGCAGGTGCTGGACGCCAGCATGAATGTTTTCACGGGGGTTAAACCGATCGTTGACGTGATAGTCGGCTGCGGTGTCTTGCATCAATTGCATCAGACCCGCGGCGCCTTTACCGGATACCGCATTTGGGTTGAAACCTGATTCGATTTGAATCACGGCCTCTACCAACAAGGGGTCGATCTGGTATTGGTCACTGGCGTCCTCAATTAAGTTGCGATAGTCTGCTGCACTGCGGCCTAGTGTGGCCCCTTTAAGGGGACGATTGGCGAGAATAGGGCTGGCGTTGTCTCGGATGCGGCGATGCTTGATAAGGGTATATTCCGGCGCTGAGGCGATGATCGGCTTGTCAGCGAAAAGGCGCTCGCCATCAGGCCCGTGGTAGATGTAAATGTCTGCCGATACCGGCGCCGTGATAAGCAAAATGCAGAATGTTAAAAGCTGACGGTGAGCGAGTCGCCGCAACCTGCCTCGCTGCAGCGGGGTATTGAGGTGGCGAGTGTCGCAGGACGGTTGTCTCATGGCGGCATTTTGAGCGAGTTAGCCTTAGAGTCTAGCGGCTTTTAGTCGATGATCAAATGCTGCGTCTTACTGAACGGTGGTTGTGATCCGCTTAATGACCTGTTGATAGCGATGGAGATTGATATGGAAATTGTATTACCCGACCTTTGCGATGCTTACCCGGATCTCGTGCGGGTGGCAGCGCCAGTGTTTCGTAATTTTGGTGGGCGCCGTGCTTTTGGTGGCCAGATCGTCACGATCAAATGCCATGAAGATAATTCCCTGGTGGCTCAGCAGGTTGCGTTGCCGGGACATGGCAAGGTATTGGTCGTCGATGGTGGCGGTAGCCTGCGTTGCGGCTTGCTGGGATATAACCTCGCCCAGAAGGCCTTTGAGAACCATTGGCAGGGCATTGTGATCAATGGCTGCATCCGTGATGTGGATATCATTGGTTTGATCGACCTGGGTGTTCAGGCACTGGCGTGTCACCCCATGAAGAGTGTCAAGCGCGATATAGGATTGCTGAATGAGCGAGTGACATTCGGTGGCATCGAGTATGTCCCTGGCGAGTATCTCTATGCCGACAACAATGGTGTATTGGTCTCGGCCGAAGCCCTGTCTATGCCCAGTTAACCGGCAGCTATATTTTCAGTTGACGCAGATTAGGGTCGTGCAAGCCGGTTTCCCAGGCTGACTTGAACTGGCGACCCAAGCGGTTGTTTGTCGTGATATCTCTAAAGTTGGCGCTGCCCTCATACTGCTCGAAATCCGATCGGTAGATAACGCCTTCATTGTCCACCAGAACAAATTCGTCATTCCGATGGCGGCGTTCCGGGTCGACGAGCTTGATGCTGATGGAAGACGACAGTTTGCGGCTGATATCCACGAGTGCATGGCCGGCCTTAACTACACGCTGGCTGTCATACAGCAGAATCTCTACTCTGGTGTAGCGATTGCGTCGGGCCAAGGCAGAGATACATTCACTGAGTTCGTCGGAGTGGAACAGCTTGTGATCAAGCATTGGCGACCAGATTCGAATCGATTGCTGGGCCTGCTGACACATGTCGAGAATGACCTGACGAAATTCGGCTTCCTGACTCAGTCGTACCGGTTGATGGTCTCGTGCCAATTTGTCGGTGCGAATATCAATGTCGGTATCGTCGGCGATGCTGCTTTGTTCCCGCCGCTGATGCTCTATGTTGCCCACGGACAGGTCTTTTTGGTATATCTGGTGCGGATGACCGTGAGCCATGAATGGCTCGCCAGTGGGAGTAAAGCCGCTTTGGGTAAATAAACGCTCCAGGTTTTGTAGGCCCGAAAATTGCGCCTCGGGCAAACCAAAACGGTAGGCTCTGGCGACCGCGGCGGCCAAAAGTGCGCGAGCGACGCCCCGATGGCGATGTTCAGGTAAGACTGCCAAGCGCGAAATATTACCTTCCAGATCCATACGCACGACACCGATAGTCTCGCCCGATGGGTGCTTGGCATGCCAGTGCAAGTGGGTTTTATCGGCATCGTCATTGAGTATCTCTGCGGGCTGCTCGAGCTCTTGACTGAGTACCAGGTCTCGAACCGCGATGATGGTTGCGCCGTCAGCGGACCAATCGGCCTCAAGGGTGTCGAAATCGAGCAGGGCGATCTCCGGTGCCTCGATTGTGCGCACAGGTGGGCTTTCTGCCGGGATCAGTGACTGGGTCATATGATAGTGAGGGATGCCGGCTTCCATAAATTCAGCCCCGTCAGCCGTAAAGCCCGCCCGCTGATAGAAACCTAAAGCGTGGGTCTGAGCGTTGAGGAAAACAGTGGTAAATCCCAGATGGCGCGCATGGTTAACTGCTGCGCCCAGTAATGTGGCCCCGATGCCAGTGCCACGATAGTCGCTAAGTACCGCCATCCGGCCGATCTGTCCGCTTGGTAAGAGGCGAGCGGTTCCGATGGCGATGCCAGCGGCATCAGTCGCGAGCCAGTGCTGGGCGGTTTCGTCCTGGCCGTCCCATTCTTCCTCTTGAGGCACGCCTTGCTCAATGATGAATACCTGTCGGCGCAAGTTTGACAAGGTGTTCTGTGCCGCCCGCCAGTCAACGTGGGTTATCTGGCAACGGTTAAGCTGGAGATCATTTGACATGTCAGAACCTTCGGCGGCGCCAGGGATTCGATGCTTGCTTGACATGAGTCAATACAAGGCGGGTGGCTGGGCGGTTAAGGGATAAGTGCAACGGCACCCTCCTGAAGCAACCAGTCGATCACCGACCGGTGTGATGGATCTGCGGGAATGTCTGCTAGATCAATCCTACGCAGTGTTTCTAAAACGGAGAACCAGCGAAGCACTTCAGGGCCAACTTCGCTGGCGACGCCGTTGACGAAGATCATCCCAGAGTCTGCGCCTTGCTGATGGCAAAGACGAGTTGGCAGATGACAGACTAAAGTGCCCTTAGCCGTTGGCCAGTGGATTACCGCGTCATCATCTGGTGTGATCAGGTCTGGTTCCTGCACTTGGGTCATGTAACAGCCGAACCAGCGGCTGATGGTGCCTGCGCGGGTTAATTCAGGAATCAACTTGGCTTGTAATTGTTGGATATCATCGGGCATCAACCCGCTGGCCGGTTCACCAAGACGATCATCGAGGGTTTCGGTGTTTACCAGCTCATCGGTAATTTGGTCCGCCAGGCTGGATATCATTTCGGCCAGGGTAGGATTTCGAAGACCGATAGAGAGTGTCAGGCTGTCATCCGATGCTATCCCGTAGTGGCCAACACCCGGTGGTATGTACAGGATGTCTCCGGGGCGCTGAGTGAGTGTTTCGCTGGTGGGAAAGGACGCTAGTAGGCGGATATCAGCATCCGCCAGCAGGTCATCGTCGGTAAAGGGCCCGGGCGCCAGTTGCCAGTGCTTTTCGCCGCGGATCTGGAGTAGAAAGACATCATAGTGGTCAAAATGGGGGCCACAGCTAGCGCCGTTATGACCGTAGCTGGCCATAACGTCGTTAATACGCCAGCGGGGCAGGAACCCAAAATGGCTGGTCAAAAGATCGCTGATGACCTCAAGGTGTTGTTCCAGCCCCTGAATCATCAGCATTTCACCGCTGGCCAGGCCCTCGATATCGAAAGGACCTAGTTCCAGCTGATAATCTGCTGGAGCGCCACTGATGACTCGAGATTCGATGATAGGATCTCCGGAAAGAGAAAATAATGCATTATTATTCAGCGTCTTATCGATGTTACTTAAGGCGTTATCGAGTAAATTTTCGCCGTGCCACGGGCGCTTTCGCCAGTAGTGCTGCTGGAATTGTGCATAGGTGATGTCCGCGTGTTTGAACCAGGTCACGATGGATTGATCGATTCGTTGAGCCGCGAAGCCGAGTTAGACATTATTTAACAGCCTTTCAGTGAGTGCCACGGCTTCGCCGATATAGTTCGCTGGGGTTAACGCCAGAATTTGTTGGCGGGCCTCTTCAGGTAAGTCCAGCGTCAATATCATCGCCTCGATCCGTTGTTGATTCAGGGATTGACCGCGGGTGAGTACCTTGAGTTTTTCATAAGGCTCTTCGATGTTGTATTTGCGCATAATGGTTTGGATGGGTTCCGCCAGGACTTCCCAGCTGTTGTCCAGATCTGCCTGCAAGGCGCCATGGTTAAGTTCGAGTTTGCCTAACCCCTTGAGTGTCGATTTATAGGCGATCAGCGAGTAGGCGATGCCGCTACCAAGATTGCGTAGAACCGTCGAATCTGTCAGATCACGCTGCCAACGACTGATTGGTAGTTTCTCTGCCATATGATTGAGAATCGCATTGGCCATACCCAGGTTGCCCTCTGAGTTTTCAAAGTCTATGGGGTTGACCTTGTGCGGCATCGCAGAGGATCCCACTTCGTTGGGATTAATG
>JABMOJ010000560.1 GCA_013204195.1 SAR86 cluster bacterium | reverse complement strand
GCGTATACCGATATGAAAATCGCTGAGCCATCAAAACCATGGCCTCATAGCTGGCACTGTCGCCGTGGGGATGATATTTACCGATCACATCACCGACGGTCCGGGCTGACTTCATAAACTTGGCGTCAGCGCTAAGACGCAGCTCCGACATGGCAAAGACGATTCGCCGCTGCACTGGCTTGAGACCATCGCCTATATGCGGCAGAGCCCGGTCATTGATGACATACATGGCATAGTTTAAGTAGGCGCCTTCGGTAAACTCCGTTAAGGAAATCGTTTCCGTGTTCGACGATTGGTTTGGTTCGGTCATGAATCTCTTCGCTTTGTAGTTGATCTAACGGTTATAACAATTCGGCCAGGTCGCCCTTACTCTCGAGCCAGATTTTTCTATCTGGCGCGCGCTTTTTCGACAACAACATATCCAGCGTATCATGCACCAGACTGCCTGGATCCATGGTGAGTTGCACCAGACGGCGCGTGGCTTCAGCCATGGCCGTTTCACGTAACTGCAAGGGGTTCATTTCGCCAAGCCCCTTGAAGCGCTGGACGCTGACCTTGCCCTTCTTTTTCTCAGCGGCAATCAGCTCCAGAATGCCACGACGCTCAGCCTCATCCAGCGCATAAAACACCTCCTTGCCAACGTCGATCCGATACAAGGGCGGCATCGCAACGTAGACATGACCCGCATTCACCAGCGCCGGGTAATGTTTGACGAACAACGCTATCAGCAAACTGGCAATATGCAGGCCGTCCGAGTCTGCGTCCGCCAAAATGCACACCTTACCGTAGCGTAGATTGGCCAAGTTCTCTTCGCCGGGATCAATACCCAGAGCGACGGAGATATCATGCACTTCCTGAGAAGCCAATATTTCACTGGAGTCCACCTCCCAGGTATTCAAGATCTTGCCGCGCAGCGGCATAATTGCTTGGGTGACCCTGTCCCGGGCCTGCTTGGCTGAGCCTCCGGCCGAATCTCCCTCAACCAGAAACAGCTCACCTTGCATGGCATCCTGACAGGAACAATCTGCCAGCTTGCCCGGTAGCGCTGGGCCCGCCTTGACTTTCTTACGCACGACTTTTTTACCGGCACGCAATCGAGCTTGGGCATTACTAATGGCCAGCTCAGCTAAAGCCTCAGCATCCGTCGTATGTTGATTGAGCCAAAGACTGAAGCTGTCTTTGACAACGCCTGCGATAAACGTTGCTGCCTGACGAGAGTTCAAGCGTTCCTTAGTCTGACCAGAAAATTGCGGATCCAGCAGTTTCGCCGACAACACGTAGCTGCAGCGATCCCAGATATCATCCGCAGAAATTTTCACCCCTCGCGGCACCAAATTTCGAAATTCACAAAATTCTCGTAGGGCCTCAAGTAAACCGCCACGCAGGCCGCTGACATGCGTACCGCCTTGGGTTGTCGGAATAAGGTTAACGTAGCTTTCCGTGATGAGATCGCCACCTTCTGGCAACCACTGCACGGCCCAGTCGACAGCTTCTTCATTACCCGCCATCGAGCCCATAAAGGGTTCCGCTGGCAATACCTCAAAACCCGCCAACTCATCGACAAGATAGTCTTTCAAACCCGCTTCATAAAACCACTCATACTGCCCTTCGTCTGGGTTAGAGTTAGTCTCATCAGTAAAAAACACGCGCAAACCAGGACACAATACAGCCTTGGCGCGCAACAAATATTTCATGCGGCTAACCGAGAATTTTGGCGAGTCGAAGTACTGAGGGTTGGGACGAAAGGACACCAGCGTACCGGTATTGCGTTTGCCAATCGTCTCCTTAACCGCAAGTTCCGTCGCCTTTATGCCATCCTTGAACGACATGTGATGCAGCTTGCCATCACGTTTGATATAGACGTCAAAGGACTCAGACAGGGCGTTGACCACGGAAATTCCCACACCGTGCAAGCCGCCTGAAAATTTGTAGTTATCGCTGTTGAATTTCGCCCCAGAATGCAGCCGAGTCAAAATCAGCTCGACTCCTGGGAGCTTTTCCTTTTTATGCAGGTCAACCGGCATACCGCGACCATTATCACCCACCGACATGGACCCATCTTTACCCAGAGTCACTCGAATCTCGGTGGCGTAACCTTCCAGCGCCTCATCAACGCTGTTGTCGATGACTTCCTGCGCCAGATGATTGGGCCTGGTGGTGTCCGTATACATGCCCGGGCGTTTCTTGACGGGGTCAAGGCCTTCCAAGACCTCAATAGAGTCTGCGCTATAATTCTTAGTAACCATAGTGTCCTGTTAACATCGATAGGTGGTATCCGGATTCAGTTGTTGTCGGTGTTGGGCGCTCTGACCTAGCGCTTTATAGCAGCAAAGCCTGACCTCAACCCTCGCGCACCCGGGCTGAAGCAATTATCCGCGCTGCCAACAATCGGCTTTGTGTCTGGTGCCAAATTATAACTACATGGTCAGGTGATTTCTTCGGATTTCACCACGCATTTACTCTGGGGTGTCGCCTCTATCCAGGAACACCGGTTCCAGCGAATGGCCATGCTCGATACAAAAGCTGAGCAACTCGCCAAAGAAGCGGTTTATCTGAGATTTTTCATCGGGTTGAAACATATCCGGG
>JABMOJ010000559.1 GCA_013204195.1 SAR86 cluster bacterium | reverse complement strand
GCCCATCGTCGTGGATTAGTGGCAGGCTCAGTAATTCTAGCGATACTCCACCTGAGCATCACGATGGACCATATGTAAGGTCATGCCGCTGCGTGCGAGTTCTTGTTTGCGCCAGCGTGCTGTCTGTGACTTGCGCGCGAATTTAGCCCGTTGGCGGCCCCACCAATTGAGTCCCAGTTTGGCATACAAATAGCGATGATCACCGAATTTCGTGATGCCCTGTTCGCGCTTCATGGCAGACTGGGTGATAGAGCCAAAATGATGCATGAGGGCGGCGCCGACGCAGCCGACCTTGAGCCCGTGGCGAGTGCAGCGAGCAAGAAATTCCGCATCCTCGCGACCAAAGAGCAATCGATCAGTATCGATGAAACCGATCTTTTGAAACACTTCGCGCCGAACCGAAAAGCACACGCCGTGGAACCAGCCGACGCGTACCGTGTTTTGCATAGTCTGCAGAAAGGTTTGCGTGAATTCATTGAGGTCGTAATCAAGTTCAAATTCCACCATCGATGGGCTGACCACATCCAGGTCGTATTTCTCAGCGGCCGCAATTTGCGCCTCGATAAAATTGTGAGTGCAAATGATGTCGTTGTTCAGCAGCACAACCCAATCACTGGACGACAGCAGGGCGCCCTGAGTCCAGGCGCCGCCGCATCCCAGGTTGACCGGATTGATCACGGACCGAATGTCACTGCGAGTCGCCAGCCAATTGGGCGTGTCGTCAGTACTGCCGTTATCAATGATCAGCAATGACGCGGCTGGTACGCCATGATCGATCAAGCTCTGAACGCATTGTTGCGTATAGTGCAGCTGATTGAGCACGGGAATCACGATAGTATAATTGATGTTGCTAGTCATAGTTCTGTTCTCAAGAGCGCCACGCCAGCGGGATAACATTGTTTGGTCGTTTGCTGATCAAAATGCGCCTGTAGGTTATCAATTATGTCTTGCCCGAAAAAGCACAAATTTACTGTTCGAGGCCAGCAATTCCAAGTCAGAAAACCAGCGTTTGAGCTTCATATGATAACTCAGGTGGCGATTGCCCACGACCCACAATTCTCCGTCTTGGCGCAAGACATGGGCGGCGTCCTGAAACATGGCTAGGGCCACTGTATCGCCGACAGCATGACTTTGATGAAAAGGTGGGTTGCAGAGAATCAGGTCGGCTGAATTGTGGGCGAAGCCGGAAAGACCATCGCCCAGATAAAAACGCCCGCGCTCAAGCGACTGGTTTATTTGCGTAAAATTGTCCCGTGCAGATTCGATGGCCATATAAGATTCGTCAACGAAATGCACATTGGCTTCTGTGTTGCTTGCGCCGGCGGTTAACCCGAGAATGCCGTTACCACAACCTAGATCGATAATCTCATGTTGGTGAGGCTTGAGGGCCAAGTGTTCGAGCATGAACCGCGTGCCGATATCGAGTTTCTGGCGAGAAAAAACATTGGCATGGTTGCTAATATTGAACGGTGTCCCGACGTGCGGCCAGCGCGTAGGGTAAGGGTTGTCAGCACGAGGTAAATTGTTATCAACCGTGACCTCTATCAATTGGGCTTTTTTTCGTGCCGGGCCGGTCTGCGTCGGGCCAATAATACGTTCCAACATTTGCCAGACGGTGCGGGTCATTGCTTTCGCCATACCAGCTACAATCACGCGGCTGTCTGCGACTAACAAGGGCTTCAAGCGGCACAATTGATCCTCGAGCAGCGCCAGCGCCTTGGGTACCTTGATGATGGTGAGCTGGGGACAAAAGTCTGGTGTTGTGGTGCTAGGCAGGGAAATGACCTGCGCTGTACTGAGCTGATTAGTCGCAAGGTTTGCGCGCAAGCCTTCATGGCCAAGCCAGGAATCTGACCAATTCACCGGCGCTAACTTGTTCAGCGCGATTGAGAGCGCGCCGAAACTATCGTTGGCAATCAGCAGGCGCCCTGGGGCAGGAGGGCGCTCAGAGAGATGCTGAAGCACGTACTCGTCAGCTGCATCCCAGGCTCTTAGCAACTCTTTTTGACGTTGCGGAAAGCGTGATAAAGTCCATTCGCCTGAGGGCGCGCTCAGCAGTTTCTCAGTCATAGATGATGTCTGCTGCGATAGAGTGTTACCAACATTTCAAAATATTGGAAGCGGTTAGGATTACTCACTAGGATCCAGGCGAACAAAATATCTGGGTGGAAAGCCGGTCAGCAGGCGAAAACCGAAGCCGGTTGGATTGTCCGTCGCGACGCGTTCGCGCTCGGCGCCCGTCACCGGCACGGCTCGATAAGCACGGGGTGCTTCAGCAGGGAGCGCGACCATAACCTCTGGGTTCTCGAGTGCCTGGTGGTACCAGGCGCGGGGCCAGTGATTTGCTGCCACATAAAGCTTGCCGTCGCTGAGTAGGCGGGCAATCACGCGGGCATGCGCCGCACCTTCTGCATCGGTGGTAGTGACCACAAGAGTGCTCTGGCTGCTGGGTTGGAAGTAACCTATCGTGGATTCAAAGGCGACGATGACGGCGATATAAACCACCACCAGAATAGCTAAAATTTTTACCCCTTGCATGCTCATCTCCTGAACTTGATCATCGATAAATGGCAGTTTACGCAGAAGTTTGGAGTAATTCAGTATTTGTCTGCCCGCCGCGGTTGATGTCAGACCCACATGTGTCTTCTAGCCAGTGAGTCTTGCCAGTAAGGTGCGCGCATTGATGACGCCATGTTCCATAAAGTCATCCACCACCACTGCAAATTCATCAGGCACATCTCGAGGGACGCCGTGGCCGACTCGGCTGAAGACGTGGAGGGTGCCATTGGGCAGTAACTGCCAGTCGTTGACGTTCGCCACGCAGAGTCCGTCGGCGGCGCCGGCAATGATCAGTGTGGGGGTTGTGAGTTCCGGTAGTCGATCGGTGACATTAAACTCACCCATGGAGTGCCATGAATCAACATAGTGTTTGTCAGAGACAGAACGGGCGCGGTCAACACCGAGAATAATGTCGGCATCAGAGGCGCGAAGGCGGAGTAACTGCCGTTGTTGGATCATGGTGTCGCGACCCGTCGTTGCGGCACGGAGGGCCATGCCGGACTCGAGTACCTTAGGGTCGGCGTGAATTCCGCCCGCGGGTATTGGTGCAACCAGTATTAGCTTGTTCAGTCGCGCCCCATGCTCAATCCCCAATTGATAACCGACACCGCCCCCCATGCTGTGGCCAACATAGGTAAATTTTTCCAGTCCCAAAGCGTCAGCCATGGCGACAACATCACGGGCATACTGCGGTATGTTATGCCCCTCAGCTGGATGTTCGCTGTCGCCAGCGCCTCGACAGTCCATGACGATACAGCGGTATTTGTGCTGTAGTCGCGGCGCTATTTCGTCAAGCCAGACATCATGAGCCCCGGTATAGCCGTGGTGGAATATAATTGGTTCGCCAGCACCCCGTTCGTCATAGAAGAGTTCAACGCCATTGATGATTTGTTTGGGCATGAGCGAGTCTCGGGTAAATAGGTGGGTTTGAACATAGCAAATACCAGGGACTTTCGCGATATCAAGTGATCGATATTTTGGTCTGACGGTGTTGCAGAGGCGGTGACGTGGGCTCAGGGTGATAGTGGTTGTACCCTAGCGGGCGTTGAGGCATATTGATTGTCCGTTAATACCTGCCCCGAGAAGTCCTATGTCTGGTTTTACTGACCCATTGGTTTTGCTCGGTATCTTGGCGCTGCTAGTGGTTATTTCGGAGTGGCTAGTGGCGCATACCGCGCTACGGCATTTGGGTACCGCGTTATTGGTGATTGTTCTGGCGGCCTTGATAGCCAATTTGGGGATTATTCCCGCCGCCTCTTCCGCCCCGCCACTGTACGATGGCATTTTTGCATTTCTGGCGCCTGTGGCGATATTTTTTCTGCTGCTTGAGGTTAACCTGCGAG
>JABMOJ010000558.1 GCA_013204195.1 SAR86 cluster bacterium | reverse complement strand
CTTACAGGCTATTTGTCGAGTAGCATAGAATCGGCTTTCTGCTACTATAACAACAATCATTACGTCACAAACGTTGCGAATATCGGAGCCTTCAATGATCGAGTATCACGACCCTCACGCTGCCACGAGCATCAAAACCACACCCTATGCGCTGGCGATCCCTGCGAGCACCGCCAACGCACTGACCATTGGCCTGCTTGCCAACGGCTTTCCAGATTCGGAGAATTTTCTCAACCACATTGCCGCTGTCTTACAGACCCATGAGCCGGACATCTCCTTCGAGTATTACAATAAGGGCAATGCGTCCATTCCCGCCAGCCCAGAGATTTTGGCCAGCATCAAGACCCAATGTCAGGCAGTCATCACCGCCTACGGACACTGAGGCAGCTGCACCACCGGCACCGTGCGTGACGGAATAGAAATAGCCAGACTCGGGATTCCCGCTGTCGCTCTGGTGACCCAAGACTACTGGCCACAGGGCGATTTCGTCGCACGCTCCCTGGGCATGCCGAACATCCCACGGATCAAATTGCCCCACCCAGTGGCGGGTACAGGTGTCACTAACATGCGCTATATCGCCGAGCAGATGGCGCCAGTCATTATGGCCGCCCTACGAGGCAAGCCAGACCCTGCAGAACAATCCGCTGACAAGGCCAAGGAAAACCCACAATGACCAATATGCTTGAGGCGACCGACGAAGCGGCCGCGTTAGAAACGCTACACGGCCGCGGTTGCACTGATGGGTTGCCGGTGGTCATACCGACTCAAACACGCGTGAGTCGAATGACTTTAGCCTCAGGCATGGACGCCGATATGGTGCTCGGCACCATGGGCCCTGCCGGCGGCGTGGCAACCATCGAAATGGTGGCCGTGGCTGCCGTCATGGCGGGTTGCCTGCCTGACTATATGCCAGTGGTTGTCGCTGCCGTCAAAGCCGTGATAGACCCAGTGTTTGATTTGACCGAGATGCAGGCCACCACCCACTGTACTGCGCCCTTAATCATCGTCAATGGTCCTGCCAGGCACAACTGCGGACCGATCCATTCAGGTTTTGGCGCCCTCGGCCCAGGCTTTCGGGCCAATGCCAGCATCGGCCGCGCCTTGCGTCTCTGCATGATCAACATCGGTGGCGCCAAGCCTGGCGAATCGGACATGGCGCTACTGGGCCACCCTGGAAAATTCACCTATTGCCTTGCCGAAGACGAAGAAAATAGCCCCTTCACGCCATTGCATGTTGGCCTTGGCTTCGAGCCTGAGGATAGTGTGGTCACCGTCATTGGGGCGGAAGCGCCGCACTCGGTGATATTCAGTGGCGATGCTGATGATCCTGACAACCACCTGCACTTGTTGCAGATACTTGCCCTTGGCTTAACCAATATGGCTACCAATAACGCCATTCTCGGCAACGGCTCGGCGACGGTCATATTGAATCCCGAACACGCCTCGATACTGGCCAATGCCGGACTAGATCGCGAGGCAGTCGCGGCTCAGCTGTATGCATTGTGCGTTAACTCAACAGCGGAAATGGCACGCTTGGTACCGGGCTTTGCCCGTAGCAAGGGCCCCGATACAATGCGCCATAGCTTTCACAGCGCTGAGAATATATTGATCTTGATGGCAGGCGGCAGCGGCATCTACTCGATGGTCATGCCATCCTGGTGTGCTGGCGCCCATCGTAATAGTGCCAGCAGCGTCAGGGTTGATGCCGATCAGTTTTGTGAGATCCCCGGCCTTGCTGCACGCAGCACTCAACACTGAGCGACTCTCCATGACACAATTACCCATCGCGAAATCCAGTCAATGGACTCAAGCACAAATGACCGCGTTCCTCGAAAAAACCACTGTGCCGATGCGGCTGGCCTGCCATGGCAACGCTGGGTTTCCCCTAGCCTGCTCCTTATGGTTTTGCTTTCAGGAAAATAGTTTGTGGTGCGCCAGCCATGAAAATTCGCATATCGTCAAACTGCTACAGAAAAACAATAAGGTTGGATTTGAAATTGGCGTCAATCAACCCCCTTACCAAGGTGTCAGGGGGCAGGGCGAAGTGACGCTCGTGCGTGAACGTGCGGCCGACATACTGGCCACCATGCTACAACGCTACGAAATCGAACCAGACTCAACTCTGGCGAAATGGCTGCTTAGCCGCGTTAAAGACGAATACGCCCTTCGCATCGACATCAAACGCATCACCGCCTGGGACTACACGCAGCGAATGCAAACCGGGAAATAGTTTCTGCGACCTGGCATCAGCCTTTTTTCAGGCTGGCGGGCGTCCAATCGCAGCCCTCACAGGTTGGATCGATTTTATGCGCTGCCAGCACCGCAAAAATGAAATCACGCCACACTGTGTCGGGTTGCCAAACGGTATTCATATCGGCCTTGGCCTGTTGAACGGATACACCCTGGTAGATCACTCGATAGAGAAAGCTGAAAGCCGTGGCTCTGAAATTGACCTGACAATGTAGCAGGGTTTTTTTGTTTGGCGCGCGCTGTAAATAATCAGCAAACACCTGGAACTCGTCCACTTGCGGGTCATTGAAGTCTACCGGAATATGCAGATAGCCCATCCCCAAATCCTTCACCAGTTTGTCTTCATCGGTAATAGCACTGGGGTTCGTTGAGAAGGCCAAATAGACAATGCGCTCGAAATCCTCTGCCCACAGTGAGCGTAATTGCTCTCGAGTAGGCTGACCGGCACTGGCAAACACCGGCGTATACTGGCGAAAATTATTGATCTCTGCGAGTTCGGGGGCAGGAACTTCCAAACCACTTGCCTGCTCAATCATCATTAACACTCCTAATAAAAAGCCTAGTCTGCTTGCCTTCTGCATTATTGGCCTCGGTTTCTTCCGCTTCTTCTTGTCCTCGTTACATTGCACAACTGACATTGCACCCCCTAATTTTCACGCTCTAGACTGCCGACTCTACAGGACACGGGATCTCGCCACTGACTGACTCGGCGCAGGCTAACGACATGGGCTCGAACGCGAGCCTCGAGAATAAATCAAACTATCCGCCAGCGCCGTCAATGCTAGTAGCAGCAGCGCCAGCAGCAACCGAGGATCAGACAGATAAAGGGTGTTTTCCAGCGGATAGGCTATCGTCTTGTCGAGGGCCGCGGACTTGAACTCATGTTTACCAGTGAATGCAGGATTACTCACAATATCCATTAGATCGCGGCGGCTTCGATAACGTAATAATACCGCCCGATCCCAGATTTCAGCGCCGTCAATACCCACCACATCCATGGCTCGAAAAATTGCCTCGCCAACGTAAACTGGATGACAAGCTCTCCGCAACAAGGCCGGATACATGTGTTCCATATAACGATCCATCAGTTGTGCTGCGTTTTCACCAGACAGCGCGCCCTCGACATCAGCGGGATCCACCGCCATATCGAGATTATTCACCATCAAAAACTGACGACCCGTATCTGTCGCCATGAAGTCCTTTAGGCGTTCGATACGATTCGTTGTATATCCTGCTGCTTGCAATTTCTGCGAGTAAAATTGTATCTCAGCAGCTGACAATGGTCCTGCTGTATTAGTGTACCAGAAGGTCAGCACCGCATAGAGGGTCAATGGCACAAACCAGAGGATCTTTCGCTGGGTTATTCTTCGCCTTAGGTTCATCGGCCAACCACCTCTTGTTGATCATAGGCACAGCGAAAGCCCACATGCATCAAACTCGTATCTGGCGTCGAATGGGTACGCCCCGTGGTTCGGTAACCATGACACACGTCCTCATCACACAGAAACGAGCCGCCCCGCTGAGATTTCTCCGGTGCGGCAGAACTAACTGGCGCGCCTGGCAGACCTGTTTGCGCAGTATAGGGGCCATACCAGTCCGCCGACCATTCCCAAACATTGCCCGCCATATCCGTCAACCCTAGGGGGGTAATGCCGGTTTTGCCGATAGGCGCCGTATAGAGATAGCCATCTGCCGCGGTATTGTTGAGGGGAAACTCACCGTTAAAAATGTTGACCAGGAACTCACCATCGCGCTTCACGGTCTCGCCAAAGCCATACACGGGATTACCATATTGACCGGCGCCTTTGGCGGCATATTCAAATTCGGCTTCCGTGGGGAGTCGCCCACCATCCGCTTTGCAATAGGCCACGGCATCAAACCAACTCACCTGCGTTACCGGATGATCAGCAGGTGCAGGGCTACGGTTCGGCCCCTGTGGATGACTCCAACTGGCACCGGTGACCATCTGCCAACGACCCTGGTTCATATCGAAAACCCCCGAGTTACCATAGCCTTCTGCTGTCGTGACATAATCTGTGGTGCGCACAAATGCCGAAAATTGGGCCACGGATACCGGGGACGTAGCTAACCAAAAGGGTCTGACCGCGACCTTTCGAATGGGCTGTTCATCGGCCATGCCAGAGTCTGAGCCCATCATAAAGTCACCCCCTGGTATCAGCACCTGAGTGGTTGAGGCAGGCTGGTAGGCTGTTGCATTCGCCCCCAGACTAAACGTCTGCAGCAGGATCACCAAAAGAGCGCCGACACCAACAGGGTTCAACTTAAGGCCAGCCGCATAGCGCTGCCAGCAAAACCCTGAAACACTATACCTAGCAGGCGCTATCATCTTGCCCGCCTGGTTTCTGTGGAGACCTCGACAGAAAGGATGGCCATCAGGTTATCGAGTAAATTTTCAAAGAAAAATTTGGCCTGTTTCCCTACAAACCCTTTGCCCGCTCGCGCCTGGTGGGATAGTGCGAGACTCGCGAATCGAGCAGCGTGATCCAGTTGCAGTTCCAGCATCTCGTCATCCAATTGCCTTCGATGGGCTCGCAGCAAAAGCTTCAGCTCGGCAATACCGGCCTTGCGCTGGCGCCCCAGTCGCTGCTCTAGGTTCTCGTCCGCTAACGCCATCAGCGGACCAAATACCTTCAAATAATTGACAAAGCCTTGATCCGCCGCCGCCAACCTAAAAGCCGGCCCAATCATAATGACGGCGACTTCCCGAAGGGTGAGCACGGCATTGGTTTTCACCAGCTCTGCCTGAATCTTTCTACGCGTCTCGTCAATCTGCGCACTGCGGTATCGGTGAATAGCTTGAATAAGGCCGGCTTTACTGCCGAAATGATACTGCAAAACCGACTCATTTTTCTGCTCTGCGGCAAGAATAATCGCACGGATAGCGACATTTTCCAGACCCTTTTCAGCAAACAAGTTTTCTGCGGCATGTATCAGCAACATTTTTGTCGCCTCGCCTCGAGTCTGACGAGCACCTTCAGACCCTTCCCCTGCAGGCTGTTGCAAGTTATCAGCATCCAACTTCCGAGCCACCACTAATGACCCGCCTTGCGTCGACGCCACAGCAACCCGACACCAAGAAACAGCAGAACCAAGGCGCCGACGATAAAGGGTAGTAGTCCAACAAAAACCTGGCGCAGGGTATTCACCGAGACTTGTTGTCGCTGATCGTATCCGTCAGCAACGCTAAGCACCTGATGACGCTCGGCATAGTCAGCATAGGCTTTGATCATATTTTCTAAACGCCGGGGCTGCTCCACACCAAGATCATAGCGTTCGGCAGGGTCCTGCTTGATGTTATACAGATGCCAGGTGTCATCGCCAATGGGGCCGCGATTTTTAACGATTTTGAAGTCACCTTGAAACAGCGCCATATTGCCACCCAACTCGAAACCAACGGTCTCTTCTGGGCCATAAACAAACGCCTCCTCGCCCTTAACCAGCTTCAATAGGCTCTTACCCGACAGAGATTCTATGGCTCGGCCTGCGTACATAGGTCCGGGCCTCGACGTCTGGGTGATATCAAGGATAGTTGGCACCAGGTCAGTGACGTAGGTGAATGCATCGATCACACCGCCATTGAGCTCAGTGGGCAGGCCGGAAATGATCATGGGAACGCGCATTCCGCCTTCGCTATTGAAAAACTTATAGTATGCTAATGGGGATGCGGCGGCACTGGCGAAGGACGGGCCGATCATATTGTAGCTGCCCTTTTCGCCCAGGGTTTCGTAAACATCGCTATAGCCATTAGAATCCATCCACCAACGAAATACTTTCTCAACTGGGCGACCACGCACCTGCTCAAGAATGTCAGATGGCTCGGCGCCATTGTCAGAGGCAAAGATAAACACTGTGTTATCGAACTGGCCCGTTTCGCGCAAATGATCCATCAGCCGGCCTAGATGATAATCCATGGCGTCAATCATACCGGCATAAACTGCCATAGATTTTGCTTCATAGCGGCGCTCCGCGTCAGTCAGGCTCGCCCAGTCAATGGTCGTTGGCATATCGTTAATGTCTAGGTTAGACGGCATCACACCTTGAGCGACGGCACCAGCGTAACGCTGTTGGCGCAATGTGCTCCAACCCTGGGTATAGGTATCCATATATTTATCGGTAAATTCCCGAGGCGCCTGCACGGGAATATGTACAGCCTGAAAGGCCACATAAGAAAAGAACGGTTCATCCGTTGCATGACTGTCGATGTACTCGATGGTCTTGTCGATCAAATATTCGGAGGAATAGAAGTCATCGGGCAAGCTCGTAGGCTCGCCATCTTCATACCAATGGGCTTTCGAATAAACAGGGATATAAGGTTTTTGCTCCCAATTATCAGCCCCGGAATCAGCCATAGACAAGGCTCGCTGAAAACCTCGCGCACTGGGGAGTAGAGTCTTAGCTTTGCCCAGGTGCCATTTACCTGCCATATAGGTGTGGTAACCCGCATCTTGCAACAGATTAGCGATGGTCACCACATTCTGCCCGAGCACCCCTTGGTAACCTGGTTGGCCCGCTTGCTCACTCGGCAATGATTCAGGCATATTGGCCACACCCGCCAGGTGGCTGTCGACACCTGACATCAACATGGCTCGAGTCGGCGCGCAACTGGCGGCGGTATGGTAATTGGAAAAGCGCACGCCATTGTTTGCCAACATATCGATGTTAGGGGTGTGCACCTCGCTGCCATAGCTTCGCAAGTCAGAAAAGCCCAGATCATCCGCCAGAATCAAAACAATATTCGGTCGAGAATTGACGGCGGCCTGCGCACTGAGACCGAATGCCATCAATGTGCTCAAGCCAATCGCGGCGGCGTATTTTTTCATCATAGTCACTTCCATTGTCCGGCTATACGGCTCAGATACGCCAATTATTGCTGGATGATTTCACGAGACCCAACGGGCAAAGTAAACACCATATTATCTTCAGCCAAAATTGTTTTACCGTTCAAATCACGCTTAAACATTATCGACAACAACGGGTTCGCCGGTGTTGGCACCATATGATAAAACACCAACTGCTGGATATTGGCGGCGTCTGAGCGCGCCTCTAACTGGCTAGCATCAGCGTGATAATCGATGACGTCTGACATGATTTGAGCAATCCGTTCTCGACCCACATGGGCCGCAGCATCGATCATGACGTTCAGCACTTCTCGGGACAGAGCATCATGAAACAACAGATCGACATCTTGGGCAGCGGTAAATAGATCCTCGGTGACAACGGTATCGCCGCTGATCACGATCGAACGCCCGGCATAGTCAATGCGATAAGCCATAGCCGGCGATATCGGCGAGTGATCGACCTTAATGGCGCGAATCACCAGCTTGGCGTCAGACCAAACAATACCCATATCGATCTCGTGGGCCTGCAACAGGCCTGCGGCCGAGGGCAGAAAATCTTCTCCATGGTGAGCGGTGCGGTAGCCCCGATCCAATTGATACGCCATGTTGAATCCGGCGACCACGGTGTTGATCCCCGCCGGTCCATACACCTGCAACGGCGCAGGACGACCGTTCACCCAGCTGTTGAGATTCAGGTCACCGAGTGCGGCAATATGATCGGAATGATAATGGGTAAAGAATACGCCGTTAATGCGGTCGAGGGGCAAGCGGCTCTGCATCAGGCGCTGGACAGAACCCGCGCCTGTGTCAAAGATAAACAGATGCTCTGGCGTGACGATGGCGATGCAAGCTTGAGCACGACCCGGGTCAATGCCTAGGGGCGACGCACTGCCGCAAACAACAGCCTGCAATGCCTGTTCTTCGTTCCAGTGTTGAGACATAACTGCCTCGCTGACGCGACCCAACAGCCAATGCTGAAGACTCGACGAACGATACAAGCTCAACGAGGCCAGGAGCGCCAGTACGACAACGATGATTATTCCTCTACGCATGGCTTAATACTCCAGATGCTTAACGGCAAACGAACTCGGGTCAGCAGGCGTCCCCAGTTGGTTTTCATTTCTTGACGGCGAGCAACGCCTCGCAGCCTGTACCCCGAAGAATTGTGTCCACTTCCTGTTGCTCTAATGGCCCAAGCTCGTGATAGGCATCACGAACCCATTGCAAGCAGCGGCCCTGATAAGGGAATGCCGGCTGCTCCCAGGGCTGACCATCAATCGTCGTTTTCATTTGCTTCTCACCAGATGCCAGCGCTTTGGCATTGGCAAGCAGCGCGGGCACATAAACTCGGCCAATCTCAGCCAGGAGCTCGCTTAACACTCCGGTATCTTGGGTCGACATCCAATCATCAGCGCCGGCGGCCTGGCCGGACAAGTCATCAACCACGTCGGTCCAGGCGAATACTCGAGGCGCCTCATCCAGGCAAATCGCCATCGGCGTTGGGTCAAATCGTGCTAATTGGGTCAACTGAGCGTAGAGCCCAAAGTCCGCAGACGCGGGACGACCACCGAAAACAAACGGCTGCTGTTGCAGTATTCGGTCGAAAATCGACAAAAACCGGTGGTAGCTGGCTTCAATCACAGGCGCTGTGAGGTCATTGGAACCCACGACATACAATCGTGAAATCTGGCGCTCCGCAACAAATTGGGCGCGCTTCTCCAGCTCAGCATCTGGTAGTTGCAGGCCGCGCCAGCGTGGCAGGATAGCCCCGGCTTGCTTGATATCGGGTGCGTAATACCAGCGATAATGAAACATGGCTTTGGTCAGCCACTCGTCGGCATAATCTTCGATCAGATAGTTCAAAAAGCCCAAAACTGGATGGTTGGGAATGGTTTCTCGCCCTTTGAAAGATCGTTCAAATCGGCGAATCAGCGGCGTGGAATCCACCACTGCTTGCATCTGACCCTTGTTATCGGGCAGGTAAAAAGTCGGCAGCAAGCTCACCTTCGGCTTCGGTAAACCGAATTGGCTTTCCGGATCACCAATCATCAGCTCATAGGGGATCTGCCGAAAACGCAGGTAGGCCAGCATCTTGCGCGTATAGGGAGAGCCCGGCGCGCCCTTGAATTTGAGCGGCGTGGGTAAGGGCTTGTGTTTAGTCTGGGACATAGGTCTCTCCTATCGTGAGTTCCCGAATGATATAATGAACGTCATTATATTGAAACCGCTTCTCTCTTTTTGTGTTTCCATCAGGGTAACCTAGAGGTTGTGGCACAGGCCTTGCGCCACCACAAGCGCGCTTATTCGCCGAGACCGAGATAGCTTGCCACCGGGAACTCTTCAGTGATGAGAATCAACGGCCGCTGTTGCGTATGAATTCGGTAATCTCGGGCGATCACTTGCGACCCTGGCGTCGACGCTTTAAAGGGGTTCGGTCGACCAGGTAGGTCATGGCAATAGTGAATTCGGGTGATCTCACGAAAGGTCTCTCGGTTGTTCGCATTCAACAACTCGCCAATACCCGCCTGCCCTGAGTCTAGCCGGCGGCGCATTTCATGGTCCAACAGATGGGTATGAATCGTGGAGTGAGCGTGGGCATACTCAGTGCCACTAAGCTCACCCACCAGCATCACCTCACGTTCGATGACCTCGTCGCCAACCTGAACCTGGGACAAACAGTTAACCTGAATGTCTTCGGCGAAATAGGCGGCCAAACTATGTGTGACGGTGCCATCGGTGAGGAGCAGAACCCGCAGGATCGGTGGCAGGGTCGAGAAATCAATACTCGGCTGAATGATTGAAGCAAGACGATCGAGCATAGGCTGATAACGACGAGAAGTGACGATGAGGCTGACAATTATGCCTGAATATCGCGCTCGACAGAAAAATCTTCATGGGTTTTATCGATACCCAATAAAGCCCTGGCTGAAGACCTCCTCGCCGGCCTCATTGATCATCACAAAACCCAGGTGGGAAGCCGATTGCCAGCGCATCTCCAGGCTCAACACTGCTGGCATCAGCACCATGCCCGTGAATCTGCCGCCAATTCTGGTAACTCGAGTAGGATCTCCGCTGAGTAATTCATCCACAATTCGCGACACAGCCAGCGCCAGTGTGGCAGTTCCATGGAGAATAATATCGGGAAACCCGGCAGCT
>JABMOJ010000557.1 GCA_013204195.1 SAR86 cluster bacterium | reverse complement strand
GGAAAGTTCCAGGGGCTGATGCAGCCAATAACGCCCAGTGGTTGATAGTCTATTCTGGAGCGTGAGCCGAACAGGCCAAGGGGAAACATGGTGTTGCGTTTCTCCGACTTCATCCAGCCTTTAACGTGCTTTCTGGCCTGCTGCAATGGGCCGATAGCGCCGTCAATATCTGTCATCTTGGACTGTTCGATGGAACGGTGCCCAAAGTCGCCCGCCATAGCCTCGCAGAATCTTGGTCCATATTTTTTCAGCAACGCCACGGATCGGTCTAATCGATCAATCCTGGTGGCGACGCTCACTTCACCTTCGGCAATGTAGGCACGTTTCTGTCGATTCAAAATCTCCATCATGCCATCTTGTATGGTTGTGCTGGTTGCGTCGTTCATGCTGGCTTCCTGTGCGATTGCGAGAATTAACGGTTATCTTGCCAGAGAATCTGGTCAATAGGTAAGGGGCGCTTGGCTGGGCGCTATCCATCTGGAAAATCTGCCGGAATGAACGAGAATAGATGGGCATCATACGCCGTTTCATGCAGAAACAAGCGATTGCGAGCAATCCCCTCATAGGTCGCGCCTGACTTCTCTGCGACCTTCATGCTAGCGCTATTCAGGGTTGATATCATGATCTCGATGCGAACCAATTGCAGGTGGTGCAGGCCATAAGCCACAAGTGCCCGGGTCGCTTCACTCGCATAGCCCCGGCCGACTTCGGTGGACTTGATCCAATAGCCCAAGTTGGCATTGCGGTGTTCGTCAATGGTATTCAAGCCACAACCACCGATAAACTCACCAGTGGTTTTTACTCGAATCGTAAATGCCCAAGCGTCCTCTAGCGCCCAGTTGGACAGGGCTGTTTGGATGGCCTCGTGGGCGTCTTCGAGGCTGTATTCTGGATGGCACCAAGGCATGAAGGGGTACATTTCATCAGTCGAGGCGAAGGCCGCGTCGAAAAGATCAAGCGCGTCAGAGCGCTTGAAGCGCTCCAGTATGAGTCGTGTTGTTGTGATCCGCTGGGGAAGTGATTGGAATGGCGGCGTCACTATGTTTCGCGCTCCTTTTGCTTGAATTGTTGCTTCTCTGATTGCCGACCCAGTAGCGTGCCTAGCGAAAGGTCGAGGCTCTTGGCTCACGGGGTTCGGCATGATGCTCGAAGCGCTACGGTTTTATTATACTGAGATACGATTGCTGTTGTTATTACCTGGATGTTGATGGCTACGATAAGCACTGTAATGATTGATGGCAAGCCGAATCTCCGCAGAGAGTTTGGTCGGCTTATAGGACTGAGCTCATGGAAAGTCGATAACTTAAGGGTAGACTTAACCGGTTGATCCAGGCCTTTGTAGGCTCGCCGAGTGGACAAAGACTTGGTCGAATGAAGAGTGAATTTAATGTACTGGTGTGCGGTGCTAAACGTGCATCGAGGTTGGAATTTTCATGGGGCGAAGTCAGTTGAAAACAGCCAATTCGAATCAGGTCAGTTCCGCTGATGGCCTCCTGCATCTCGTCATGCAATGCAAGACGATTGTGGTAGATTTCAGCCACTTATCGAAAGGCATCGACAATTATCACGTTGACGTGATGCTCAGTGATAGCTTTGTACAAAGCAGCCGTCAACTGATTGAACAGGCGGTCGGAAATGTTGTGGTTGGCAAAAAGATGACTGACTCGAATTTGACCAACAACTTTCGTAAAAACTATGTCGACATGCTGAGTACGACGCTGCACCGGGTGAAAACCGATTTGCAGCCGGCACAGATTGCCATATTGCAATTTGCCGCGATTAAATATTTATTGCTGGAGATCCGCCAGCAACTCCTCAGTGTCGGTCAGCGAGTAGAAGAGGCCGTGGCCAGGCAACAGTATTCTGGTTCTCGAGACTTGCTGACCACCCAGGCTCGTCTGTTTTGGTTGCGTCAGCACCACGATGAATTTCTCTATAAGACTAATCGGTTTATCTTCTGCTTGTTGCAGCGCGATGAGATGAATCAATTGCGGTCATTGCGAGAAGAGCAGTTGCAGAGCGCTTTTAACGAGGCCGTGAATGTCATGTTTAATCCACAGTTATCCGCGGTCAGTCCGATGAGCCCTCGACTTTTGATGGAGTGTTATACGCTGTGGCCGGTGGCGAATTTGAGCAAGGCGAGCGAGGCATTCGAGGCTGCTTGCGAGGAACATTTTCCGCAATTGGCGGTTGAGTCTCTCCGTCGATTTGATCGGTTTGATCCGATCGAAAGTGAAGTCTTTGATGATTTGGGTGGCCTGTTTGCTGTGCAGGCATTACTAGGGCCTGCTGAAAATCAGCGCAATAGATTACGTGAGACATTTAGCTGGCTTGAGCAGCCGGGTAATATCCGGCTCCTGTTTGATGCCAGGCTGCATCAAAAAACAGCAAGAGAGGTTCGCGCAACACTAGGTATTAGGGCTGGCTGGCGGTTTAATCGTGATATTAAAAAATTGCTGAAGATTGCGCTTGTGTTGCGCCAGGCATTTGCGTCGGATACGGAATATCGTGTGATGTTGGCGAGTTATCAGCTCCGTGACTCGTGGTCTGAGTTGGATAACGAATTAATAGAGATTGAACAAGCTTGTAAATATATTGCCGGTGTAGATGTTAAGAAAATAGCGGTGCGAGTGTCTGGTCGGGATAAGGGCGCGGTTCAATTGCTCAAACGTCTTGACTTGCTGGCGCGGGAGAATCACAGACAGTTTAAAGAGGGTGCGCAAGAAGTTG
>JABMOJ010000556.1 GCA_013204195.1 SAR86 cluster bacterium | reverse complement strand
CGGTTCCCCAGTGCGAGTCGGGCCCTTTGCGGACAAGCATGATCAGGTGTTCGAGCAATGGAAGAAAGATATCCTCGCGATTTCTCGCTGTGACAATGTCGTGGCGAAAATTGGCGGACTGGCCATGCCCTGCAATGGCTATGGCTGGGAACAGGGCGCAACACCGCCAACGTCCGATGAAGTGGTCGCGGCCCAGCGAGATTATTATCTTTACGCCATCGACTGTTTTGGCCCGGAGCGTTGCATGTTCGAGAGCAACTTCCCCGTCGACAAGCTGTCCTTGTCTTACCAGGTTTACTGGAATGCGATGAAGAAGCTTACCGCTGACTTTGCAGAGGCAGATAAACACGCGTTGTTCAGCGGCACGGCGACCCGCGTGTACAAACTCTGAGAAACCTCATTGACCAATGAAGCCCCCTGCGACTGCAGTTCGCAGGCCCCCTCTCCTCACTTTTGACAACAGGAATCAAACCATGGAAATGCAAGATAAGGTCGTCGTCATCACCGGCGGCAGCGGTGGTATCGGCAAGGCAATGGCCAAGGCGTTTCTCGCCGAAGGGGCAACATCCATCGTTCTGGTGGATCTAAACGAGGCTGCCGTAAAGGCTGCCGCCGCAGAAATTGGCTGTATCGGTGAAGTATGCGATGTGACCAACGAAGCACAAATCATCGACCTGGTGGATCGCACCCTGGCGAGCCAGGGCCGGATTGACGTATTTTGTTCCAACGCTGGCGCCGGTGGCTCTGGGGTCTTGACCGATGCACCTAACGACGTCTGGCAAGCCCAGTGGGACCTACATGTCATGTCGCACATCTACGCGGCTCGTGCCGTGTTGCCATCCATGATCGAACGGGGCGACGGTTACCTGCTCAATACCGCCTCAGCCGCGGGCCTGTTGGCCGCCATGGGCTCTGGCCCTTACACTGTCACCAAAGCCGCCGCGGTGAAATTTGCTGAGTTCCTCGCCATTACTCACGGCGATGATGGCATCAGGGTGTCTGTACTTTGCCCGCAAGGCGTCAACACAGCCATGGCCCCCAGAAGCCTGGGTGATGGTCAAACAGACGGCATCATCGAACCTGAGCAACTTGCACAGACCGTATTACAGACCCTGCGTGAAGAACGCTTCTATGTGTTGCCTCATCCTGAAGTTGAGGACTATGTGCGCCGCAAGGGTGACGACATTGATCGCTGGTTAGGGGGTATGCGCCGCTTGCGACGCAAGTCCCTGTAAAACGCGGTTAGTGAGCGCCGTGACGCAGCACCTGAACATAGGTTCGAGTGCCCTGTACCAGGTTGGCCACTGATATTTTTTCGTTCGTCCCATGGAATCCAGTGAGATCGCTACTGGTCACTACCATGGGATTAAACCGGAATGAATTATCCGCAACCTGACTATAGTGAACGCTGTCAGATGCCGCGATCATCAGTCCCGGCACAATTAACACGTCCCCGTAAACTTCCTGCACCGCTTGCCCGATAAGTTTAAAGCCGGCCGAGTCTTTATCTGACACCGCTGATGCGCCACGACCACCACCCCCGCTGACTCTCACTGAAACATTCTCGTTACCCACAAGCCCTGTTACATAATCCACCACTCCCTGCACACTGTCTCGCGGATGGACTCGAAAATTGACGATGGCCGTGGCCTCTATCGGCAGCACATTAGCTTTGATGCTCGCACTTAACATGGTGGGCGCGGTGGTGGTGCGCAACATAGCATTGGTAAAAGTTTGCTTCGCTAGTTGCTCTTCGAGGATATTGCCGAATAACCAACGATTGGCAAACATCATGCGCGCCACAAAGGGCATGTCACGACTGATCACATCAAACATATCGAGACTCAAGCCTTCCAGACCACCGGGCACGGGCTGGTTCTCAAGCTTGGTAATGGCCTCCGCCAGAATCCCCACAGCGGTATGCTGGGGCGGCATGGACGAGTGGCCACCAACCCCCTTGGCGACGACGGCGAGGGTCACGCTACCTTTTTCGGCGACGTTAATCGCCGCCATTAAACGCTCAACGCCCGGCAACATCTTGTCGAACAAAAACGAACCCTCATCCAGGCTCCAGGCCAATTGCACCTTTGCCTGCGCCAGGTATTCTGTTACCGCGGCGGCGCCGGCGCCCCCGCCTCGTTCCTCATCATGACCGAAGCTGAAATACACTGTACGCTCAGGCGCAAAGTCTTGCTGGATCAGCCAAGTCGCGGCTTCCAGCATGGCCACCACAGCACTTTTATCGTCTAGCGCCCCCCGCCCCCAGATCACACCATCATGAACTTCGCCGCCAAAGGGTGGGTGCAACCAGAGGTCTTCGGTACCGGGAATCACTGGCACCACATCATAGTGCCCCGTGAGCAGGATGGGTTGCAGGGTCGGATCACTGCCCTGCCACTTGTACAGTAGTGTGTACTCCAGCTGTTCCAGGGTCATCACCTGATTCACTTCGGGATAGGTTGCCTTGACCCAGTCAATGAAAGCCCTAAACACCTGCACATTGCCTTCGCTGGCGGTCTCGAAAGACACCGTTGGCATCTGAATAGCTTGGGATAGATGCGCGGCAATCAGCGCTTCATCTACCGCAACATCAATTGGCTGCACAGCCGCCTCGGTTGTCGGCTGGTGGAGCATCGTTCTGGCCACCACAATCACCACGAGCAAGGCGACAAAGCCCAGAAGAATCTTAAGAATATTGCGCATACAACGGTCCTGGCCCTGAGGCTTGATGAGGCAAAAAGTAAACCATAGTTTAACTTAAGAGCAAAGCGTCAAAATGTCGCGCAAGCTCAAGGGTATTTGGCGACGCCACCATTGAGACGCTGACCGGCACTAAGCTTGCCCCTCGATGCTCAAATTAGGCATCAACTAGAACCAATAACTAGAACCAATAACTAGAACCAATAACTAGAACCAATAACTAGAACCAATAATCAGTGACGCATCGGCCATCCTGCGGCAGGTCTAAAAACCGATCGAACCCGTCGAAATGGCGGATGGCAATGTGTGCGATTGGCTCAGGCTCCGTCAGTCTCAAATTGACGGCAATACGGTGCCCGCCTTCTGCATCTGATTGAATCGCCCGCCAATAAGCGACACAGCCACACTGTCCACAGAAATGAAATGCCAGAGACTCATCACGGATGTAGAGCTTCGTCGGACCGGCAACCTTCACGCCTTGATTCTCATAATCATAGGCCCAGAGCGCACCATAGCGCCTACAGACCGTGCAGTTACAGGCTGTTGCTGACTCAGGTAGGCGGTTGAAGGACCAGGTGACGATGCCGCAATGGCAGGACCCATGAATCATTTGAACTTCTCCTATGATTGAACGGCTTCGAAGCACCAGGATGGCGAAAGTTCACCTCGTGCTGGGCTTCGCCAATTTCGAGTAGGTCTCATCAGCGGCGAAAATCAGGTGGTCTTCGACCCCATTTTCTCGGTCAGTGTTAATGCGGGCATAATCGGCGGAGGTCATCATCTCCAAGAAAGCCGCTTTCGAGGGATACTGCACCAGCACAATCCAGTCCCAACGGCCCGCGTCCGCCACGCCAAACGCCATCGCCGCCACACGTCCGGCCCACAACACTGTGCCACCGACTTTTCGCAACAACGGCATATCAGCTTTACTATAACGACTGTAAGCATCCCAGCCCGACCCGTCGCCATCTAAAGAATGTTCGCGAAAGCGGACCAGATTCACCATAACAATGGGGTCTTTGTCAGGCAGTGAAGCTAATAATTCTGCGTGGAGTAACTCGCTTAATTCGGCCATGAACTGTCTCCGTCATTAATTTTTCTGCGCACCACGCCCTTAACTTGCCAGGAACTTCAGCAGGGCTTGATTGAATATTTCGGGTTGATCCATGAGCGGCAAATGTCCTGCCCCTGGAATAGACTGAAAGCTGGCGTTCGGCATCTTCTCGGCTGCGGCTTGACCATGACTCATGGGAAAAAAATTGTCATCCTCGCCCCATACAATCAGGGTTTGATGGTCAATACACTGCAGTTCCGCCTCAGCCATTGGCGCCACCGCGGCGCCCCGGCCCTGAGAAAAAGCCTGTTTACCGCCCAGCTTCTTCAGCACCTCTACGGAATAGTGCCGATGGGCAGGCGCCCGCTTGGCCGTATCATTGAGCAGAAACCGTGATTGAAACCGACTGGCCGCATTTGACGGTAACAGGTTCATCCACAACATGGAGATAAATGACAGTAACGACGGTTGCGCACCCAAGGCAGCAGAGTCAACCAGCACCAGCTTGCCTACCAACGCTGGATTTTCCAGTGCCAGCTGCAGCGCGATGGCACCACCCTGAGACAAGCCCACGATGTGCGCTCTTGCGATACCCAACGCCTGCATAAAGTCGCGCAGCCAAGCGGCAAAAAATGGTCTGTCATAAGCCCCATCAGGCTTATCAGATTCGCCGTAGCCGATGATATCCGGAACAATTACTCGATATTTTTCTGCCAAGGCTCCCAGCGACGGATACCATGTCACCGCGCCCGCGCCCGCGCCATGCAGACAAATAACCGCTGGGCCGTTGCCTGCCTGAAGGTACGCGGTCTTGACGGTGCCAACAGTAATGTCTAGTTGTTCAACCGGCACCGCTGAGGGTGCTTTGATCAAATCGATGAGGGTTTGTCGGTGACTCATATTTCCATCCCTTGATGACGACGCTATCCATTAGCGCTTTATCTATTAGCGCTGTGTTGATTAGCGACTAGCAGGCGATCCTTTGCACCTATCCTCTGCACTTATCCACTATACCTATGTGAATCGTGAATCGTGAATCGTGAATCGTGAAT
>JABMOJ010000555.1 GCA_013204195.1 SAR86 cluster bacterium | reverse complement strand
GCCAGGCGGCTGACGATGAGCTGCAAGCTCTGGAGATGTCGCTGGTCGATAAATGGCTCGATGATGACGTGTAACTGGCCACCACAGGGTAGATTGAACCGCACTTGGTCTTCGTCGGTGGCGCCATACACCAGCATGGCAGGCTTATCGTGAGCCAAGGCGCCCTGGCGGAGCTTTTCCAGCAGGTCGTCTTCGACGCAACCGCCAGACAAGGAGCCGGCCATTTCACCGGTGCTGTTACAGCACAGTAAAGAGCCGACGGGTCGGGGTGAAGACCCCCAGGTTTTGACCACAGTGCAAAGCCAGCAGGTCTCGCCGGCGGCAATCCACTGACTTAATTGGGACAAGACCTGATAATCGGCGTTTTCCATGCTTTTTTAAGTTCCCGTAACTCAGGCGAATGTTAATATGGTCAACAGTTTACAACTTGCGCCCGCCAAGGAAAACCATTGTCCATTGTCCCCGCGTTCAAATGCTTATGCCCCAGCCCCTGGGTAGTCGCGTGATCCTTGCCCTGCAAATCGCCAGAGAGGTCGATCTGGCGCTGTTTTCCAGCTTTCTGTATCAGCAGAGTATTCGGCACCGAATTAATGAAGCCGGTGATCTGCAGGAATTGTGGGTCGCTGACGACGCTGACGCGGAGCGGGTTCGAGCTTATTACGCCGCCTTCTCACAAGGCGAGTTGTCGCTGCAGGCCGGGCCCGCGGCCCGTCGGCGCTCCAATCTGTTAAAGAATTTGCTGAACGCCGTATGGCGGGTGCCTATGACATTTGGGCTGATATTGCTAACGGCGCTACTATTCCCCGTCACCTTAGGGGTTGACGACGGCGATGTGAGTGGCTGGTTTGAGACCTTGAGTTTCCTGCAGTTCTCAGTGGTGGGCAATAAAGTCTATTTTGTGGATTTGCCCATGACCCTGGCCAGTGGCGAATACTGGCGGTTGCTGACGCCCATGTTCCTGCACTTCGGTATTCTGCACCTGGTGTTCAATATGCTGTGGTTCTGGGAAATCGGCCGGCGCATCGAGCAGGTTAATAATGGTCTGCTGATGTTGCTGCTGGTGCTGGTGAGTTCTCTGGGTTCCAATGTGCTGCAATATACGATGACGGGGCCGGGTTTTTTCGGCGGTATGTCCGGTGTGGTGTTCGGTCTGCTGGGCTACAGTCTGGTCTGGAGTCGCCTGTTGCCATCTCGGGATATGGGGCTGAGCAACAGCATCTATGTTTTTATGCTCGGCTTTTTGGTGTTCGGCTTTAGCGGTCTGTTTGATCTGTTGGGCCTGGGCAATCTCGCCAACTGGGCCCATCTGGGTGGCCTGCTAGCGGGCGCCGGCTTTGGACTGCTGGTTGTCGCCGGTGTCAAGCTGCGGGACGTCGGCCAACCGCGCTGATGTTTTGGTGAGGCTGATGTTTCGGTGAGGCTGATGTTTCGGTAAGGCAGGCCTCAAGGTTTTTGCCTTCTAAGGCGCCAACCCGTACACTCCGCCCATGCGCGGATTCCTACGAAAAATGACAGTGACACACACCGATCCAGTGGGCTATGGATTGAATTTCGTTGACCAAGACGATTTTCCCTTAAACCCCTATATCGGTCAGCGGTTAACCCTAAAGTGGCATGGTGAGATCAAATGCCAGCACTGTGGGCGCGCCAGTAAAAAATCTTTTAGTCAGGGTTATTGCTATCCCTGCTCCCAGCGGCTGGCGCAATGTGACCTGTGTGTGATGAGCCCGGAGCGGTGCCATTACGATAAGGGCACATGCCGTGAGCCGGCCTGGGGCGAAGAGTTCTGCATGCAGTCGCATATTGTTTACTTGGCGAACTCCAGTGGTATCAAGGTGGGCATTACGCGGCCGAGCCAGTTACCAACCCGCTGGCTCGACCAGGGTGCAGTTCAGGCGCTCCCCATCATGCGCGTCGCCAGTCGTCAGCTGTCAGGCTTTGTTGAGGTGATTTACAAGGCGCACTTGAGTGATAAAACCCACTGGCAACGTATGCTCAAGAGCAGCGGTGAGCCGCTGGACTTGGTGGCTTTGCGCGATGATCTGTATCCGCTGGTACAAACCGAAATTGAAGCGCTGCAGGCCATTCATGGCTTGAACGCCGTGATGCCAATTCTTGACGTTGAGCCCCTGGCGATTAACTATCCGGTGCAGCAGTACCCCGAGAAGGTCAAATCCATGAACCTGGAGAAGACCCCTGAGGTCAGTGGCGTGCTGCAGGGCATTAAGGGCCAGTACCTGATATTTGATACGGGTGTGATCAATCTGCGCAAATACACCGCCTATGACATTGAGGTCAGCGCTTAAAACCTAAGTTCCCATTGTCGTCGCAGCTATCGCAGACCACAGCTGTTAAGATGCGGTATTTACATGACCTCCTATCCGAGTATACCTGCATGCAAGAAGGCCAACCTAAAGCCATTGAACTCAAGGACTATCAGGTTCCGCCCTATCTGATAGATTCAACGGAACTGCACGTTGAGATCAATGAAGACGTGACTGTGGTGACCACGACATTAAGCGTGCGCAAGAATCCTGACGCCATTGCTGGAGTCAGCGACCTAGTGCTGAACGGCGCCGCTGAGCTGGTGAATAAATCCATCGCCATTGACGGCCAGGAGTTAGGCTCTAACGAGTATGGGCGTGAGTCGGATTGTCTGACGTTGTATAACGTGCCCGCGACTTTCACCTTGCGCACCCAGGTGGAAATTAAACCTCAGGACAATACGGCCCTAGAGGGGCTGTATAAGTCGGGCGATATGTTCTGCACCCAGTGTGAGGCTGAAGGCTTTCGCAACATCACCTGGTACCTTGATCGGCCTGACGTCATGTCAAAGTATCGCACCACGATCAATGCCGAGAAAAAACGCTACCCAATTTTGCTGTCTAACGGTAATGACATCGCGCGCGGCGAAGACGGCGAGCGCCATTGGGTCACCTGGGAAGATCCCTTCATGAAACCCGCCTATCTGTTCGCGCTGGTGGCCGGTGACCTGCAACACGTGGACGACACCTTCGTCACCATGAGCGGCCGAGAAGTGAAATTGCAGATATTTACTGAGTCGCACAATATCGACAAAGTGGATTACGCCATGTTGGCCTTGAAGAATTCCATGCAGTGGGATGAACAAGCCTATGGCCGTGAATACGACCTGGATATCTTCATGATCGTCGCTGTCGAAAGCTTCAATATGGGTGCCATGGAAAACAAGGGATTGAATAT
>JABMOJ010000554.1 GCA_013204195.1 SAR86 cluster bacterium | reverse complement strand
GATCTGTGCCATGCCAGCCAGCCGGGAAGAAGAATCCATATTTCACTGGTGGGGCGGGCCAAGGCGCACAAATCTACGGCGCCCTATGCGGCTGACGACCCAAGGCTACCGGCATGTTGAATGTTCATTCTGGTGCATCTGCTGGCGGCTTTTCTCTTATCGAAGTGTTGGTAGCGATGTTAATTGTTGCGGTGGGTATTTTGGGCGTCGCGGGCTTGCAGATCACCAGTCTGCATCTGAATCAGAGCGCCATGTTTCGCTCTGAAGCGCTGCAAATGGGTAACGATATGGTCGACCGGATGCGTGCTAACGAGGCCCAGGATTATGCGCCGACTCCCGTATTGCTGACTGACCCGCCTGCGGTTTCACTTAACTGTATCGCAGAAAGCTGTACGCCGGATGAGCTTAGCGGTTATGACATGGCATGGTGGAAGTGCAATATCAATTCCACGCTCGATGAAGCGCTGGGCAGTCAGTTTCCGGCCTGTTTGAGTCTCGGCGTTGCCGGTTCATTGCCCTTAGGAGCGGGCGCGGTCCGAAAGCAAGACGGCTTCTATGTCGTGACGGTGGAGTGGCAAGACAACCGTGCTGGTAATAGGCGATCTATTAATCTGCGATCACAGACGGCCGCGCCATGAACATCGAAAACGCCAAGGGTTTCTCACTCGTTGAACTAATGATCTCGCTGGTGCTGGGGACCGTTGTGATGGCGGGTGTCGCACAACTATTTGTCGCCAATTCAGAAGCCTACAACCTGCTGGAAGGTCAATCGAGAATGCAGGAGTCTGGACGCATATCGTTAGATTTTATCGGTCGTAATGTCAGGCTGGCAGGTTACCGCGGTTGCTTCTCTCGCAATGATGAACTACGCAGCACGGTTGAGGCCAACAACATCCCTTATGAATTTGATCTGCGTTTTGCCGTTGCGGGCTACGACGCTCAGGGACCTGGCATGTGGGCGCCCGGGTTGGCAACAGTGCTACCGTCTACCAATTCGAGTGGTGTCGATACTAACGTATTTACAACTGTGGGTGGCGACGGTGCTGGTGCGGGCATCGACCTTAGTCAAATCGTCTCTGGTACCGATGTTATTACCTTTCGAAACCTTTCCCAGGTTGAGGCGCGCTTGGCTGCTGAGTTGTTGTTGGAAACCTCGAACCCCAGTGTCAGTATTGGTGTTGGTTGGAATGAGTTTGATAAAGATCATCTGGTCATGATTCATGATTGCGAAAAAGCGGCAATTTTCAGGGTCACTGAACTCTTGCCTAATCTTGCGGGTGCACCGTCTACCAGTAATCAGGATTTGGTTATTGGGCATGACATGGACGATGCTGATGCGACACGTAATTTGACGCTGCAACTGTCAGGCTCTAGCAACAGCTTTAACACTGATGCCGCTGTCTCCGCCATTGAGTCTCACACCTATTTTGTTGCGCCTGGCAGCGGCTTGAATAATGCGGGCTCAACGCCGCGCTCTCTGTGGCGAAAATCGGGACTGCAACCGCCGGTAGAGTTGGTAGAAGGCGTCGAAGATCTGCAGATTCTCTATGGCGTGGATACTGACAATGACCAGGCGCCCAACCAGTACTTGCCCGCTAATCTAGTCATTGACTGGCGCCAACTGACAACTCTGATCGTCACTGTCGTGGTTAATAGTATTGACGACACAGGAGGCACAACTATGTCTTCTGCGGGTTGCCCTGTGCCAGCCGGTTGCGCAGTAGATGGCTTGCAGCGCAGAACGTTTACCCAGACATTTCAGTTGCGAAACCATGGATAGCTGCGCGATGAAAAATCAAGTATCTGGGTTTGCTTACCCGCGCCAGCAGCAAGGCATTGCGCTGTTCATGAGCCTGGTGATCCTGTTGATACTGACTGTGTTAGGCGTTTCTTCAGTGCAGACGACACGGATGCAGGAGCTGATGACACGGAACTCGCATGACATCAATATTGCTTTCCTGGCTGCTGAATCGGCCATGGAAGATGCCGAGGCGCTGATTGAGGGCACGGCAAGTATTGCCGTGTTCAAAGCGGCAGACGCCTATAAAGACGGCTTGTACCTAGAAGCGGCTTACAATTCTGCCAGTAACTGGAGTCAGGTTGATTGGTATGCTAGCAATGGTTTTTACATTACCGCTGCCACGGTCGTGGACGGTGTGGCCGAGCCCCCTAAGTATATCGTCGAGCATCTGAAATCTATTGTTTCCAGTGAAGATACATTGAATTTGGATAATATTGGTCAAGGCACTGGCTCGGGGTTGAGTGAGGTTTTTCGAATTACTGCATACGGTACGGGCG
>JABMOJ010000553.1 GCA_013204195.1 SAR86 cluster bacterium | reverse complement strand
CACCACGGGGATCGCGATCATTACCGCCGCCCAGAACAGGTGCTTGGCCTTCGGCGGCATGTGCCGCTCGTGAAAGTACCAGGCAAGGATCATCGGCACAACCAGCTTCATGATTTCAGAAGGCTGGAAATTGATGATCCCGGGAATACGCAACCATCGTGCCGACCCATTCACCTCATAGCCGAAGAATAAGACCATGATCAGTAGTGCGATACCGAGAAAATACAACCAGGGGGCAGCGCGGAGATAGAAGACCGGCGGTATTTGCGCCATCGTTAACATGACTAACGTAGCCACGCTAAGTTTCATAAGTTGCGAGATGACCGGCGCACTTTCATGGCCAACCGCCGAATACAACACAACCAGGCCATAGCTGGAGATTATCATTAATAAAGCGATGACAATGAAGTCCAGATGGACTCGACGACCCAACCCACCATATTTGGATTGAGAGAAACTTCCTCCCGGCAATCTGCGAACGAAATCCTGGCTCATTGTCTACCTCCCTCAACCCCGACTGCGTCAATGGAATCCAACACTGGGCCAGAGCTAACATCAAGCACAGGCTTATAATCTCGGAGATAGTAGTCCAGCACTTTACGCGCTATCGGTGCCGCGAACTCACTACCACCACCGCCATTTTCAAGCATCACAGCAAGCGCAATGGTTGGCTTTTCAAGCGGTGCGAAAGCAACAAACCACGCATTTTTCCGTTGCCGTAGATCCAGGTCGGCGGCATCATAAACTTCACCCTGGGCAATTCCGACGATTTGCGCCGTTCCAGATTTGCCAGCCATTCGATAGGGAATATCGCGACCGATATAAGCCCATGCGGTACCATTTTCACCCCACACTTGATTACCACGATGCACGACCATGCTCATAGACTCAGTGATCAAATCCCAATAGGCGTCTGCGACATTATCGATATCAGGCAATTGCTGCGCCGTTGGAGCTGGCATCGGCTGACTACTGGACTTGAGCATATGTGGCGAAATCATCTTGCCATGATTGGCGAGAATGGCTATCGCCGTGGCCAACTGCAAAGGCGTTACTAAAATATCACCTTGTCCAATACCGATGTTGACCGTATCGCCAGGAAACCAGGCCTGACCCCGAACGCGCTTCTTCCATTCCTCGGTCGGTAGTAAACCGCTACGCGCTTCTGGCAAATCTAGCGCGGTATTAATCCCGAAGCCAAACGGGCTGAGATGGTCGTGGATCAGGTCGACCCCAAGCTTCACCGCCAATTGATAGAAAAATATATTGCAAGACCGATAGATTGCTTTCTGTAAATTCACCAGACCGTGCCCGCCACGCCCATCTGTTTTCCAATTCCAATCACGATACAACCGAGAATTATTGGGCAACTGGAACGAGCCCGGGTCATTAATGACGTAGTCTGGCGTGATAACGCCGGTCACCAGCCCTGCCAACCCAAGAAACGGCTTAATCGTCGAACCTGGCTCATACTGGCCTTGAATGGCGCGAGTGAACAAGGGAACATCGAGGGAGTCACGCAAGGCTGCATAGCTTGTTTGATCAATCCCAGTGACGAACAAGTTCGGATCGTAAGAGGGGTTACTGACCAGGGCAAGAATGCCCCCGGTACTGGGCTCGATGGCGACAATCGCACCGCGCTGAGTCCCTAAAGCAACACTCGCTGCCCGCTGCAAACCAGCATCCACATGCAGCGTTAAATCAGCACCTGGCACCGAGGCGGTCACATCTAGGACTTTCATGACGCGGCCTCGGGCATTGATCTCTACCTGCTGGTAACCCACCTCGCCGAGTAACTGTTCCTCATAAAATCGCTCTACTCCGATTTTACCGAGATGGTTAGTCCCCGAATAAGCCACGGGGTCGATATTCCGCAAATCACTTTCATTGATTCTGCGAACGGAGCCAACGGCATGGGCCATCAAATCTCTTAAAGGATAGTGCCTAACCAAATAGGCTTCGATGTCGACGCCCGGCATGGCATAACGATCAACACTGATTTTCGCGATCTCTGTTGGGGTCAGGCGTAACAACAGCGGCACCGACTCAAACGGCCGCTGACGTCTTGCTAGTCGGCGCCTAAACGCTTTAATGTCATCCGCGCTCAAGTCCACGATGGCACCAAGTGCATCTAGGGTTTGGTCTAAGTCGGCGACTCGCTCTTTGGTAATTGTCAGACTATACGAAGGCACATTTTCAGCGATCAACTCGCCGTGCCGGTCATAGATCAAACCGCGAATAGGCGCGATCGGTTGCAACTGAATGCGATTACGATCTGACAATGTCGTGTAGACATCGTTCTGGAGAATCTGCAGGTAAAACATCCGCGCGATCAGGATCAGCGTCAAAACAATCAATAATACGAGACCAACCACAATTCGATTAAAGAAGATCCGACTTTCTCTCGAGTGATCTTTTAGCGCTAGTGCTTCAGCCATGCCGCGTCCAGCTACTTGTGGTAAGGGTGATTGTTAATAACAGCCCAGGCTCGATACAGCTGCTCTGCCAGTAAGACTCTGACCAAAAAGTGGGGGAAAGTCAGCTTCGACAACGACCAGCAATCATCTGCACG
The DNA here is from genome assembly GCA_013204195.1 of SAR86 cluster bacterium. GTDB lineage: Bacteria > Pseudomonadota > Gammaproteobacteria > Pseudomonadales > Azotimanducaceae > UBA4582. Next base: position 377 of record JABMOJ010000553.1, on the reverse strand, counting down.
CGCCAGACAAGCATCGCTGAGGCCATCAGGCCCACCCACTATAAGTTGCAAGTGACTGGTGCGGCCCATCCACGTTTGAATGTTGCTTGCCAGATCTTCGGTACTCCAGCCGTCACCGCGACTATCCAGTGCGATGACATGGGCTTCCGGTTTCAACAGGGCGAGCATGCGCTTACCCTCTTCGTTCTTTAATTTAGTCACAGGCTCGTTCTTACCGCGGTGAGCGACAGGAATCTCACGCAGTTGCAGCTGCCAGTCTCTCGGCAGGCGTTTCTGATATTCGAGATAGCCGGTTTTCGTCCAGTCTGGTGGCCGAGTGCCCGCCGCTAGCAATTCAATTAACAAGGAGCTGAAACCTCACTCTTCCTGGCTACTTT
>JABMOJ010000552.1 GCA_013204195.1 SAR86 cluster bacterium | reverse complement strand
GTATCCAGGGGTATGCGATCCCCCGCCTGTTTTGCCAAGTCACGGGAATGGGCCCCGGCCGCAATCACAACCTGTCGAGCGCGAACGATCGACTTGTCTGCCAGCACCACCCGCACGCCGCCTGACTGCCGCTCAATGCGCAGAGCGGCCGCTTGATGGAACTCAACGCCGGCAGCCTGGATGAACTGAGACAGTCGCGCCATCACCTGACCCGGATCACTTAAGAATATAGCGTCCGGAAAATAGGCAGCACCACCACCGATTTCTGGCAGCTTCGGTTCTAATTGACCCAATTCCTGGGGGCTCAGCATCTCACCGTTAATACCCATCGACCGGCGAAAGGCAATATCTTGCTTGCCCCGATCGAAGCTCGCCAGATCTTCATAAAGGTAGAAGCAACCACGGGCTCGGACCAACGACTGGACACCAATCTGCTCCGCCAACGCCCGCCAACGAGGAGCCGCATCAGCCAGAATATTCGCCAAAGCCTGAACATTCGCTTGAGTTGCGCCCGGAAACGACTGAAAAAAGAACCTAACCAACCAGGGGGCCAGCGTAAACAGTGCCGCCCTACGAATCGACAGCGGGCTATTTTTATCAAACAACAATGCGGGTAAATTGCGCAGCACCGCAGGAGAACCCACGGGCATAATCGCATAGTCTGCAATGGTGCCCGCATTGCCGTAAGAAGCACCACTGCCCGGCTCAGACGGGTCCACTAATAAAACGGAGCGACCGGCTTCGAGCAATCGCTGGGCAATGGTCATACCCATGACACCGGCACCAATCACTAAAACGTCAGCGTCTTTGGTGCTCGCTGATGTGACGACTCTGGCATTCATTGGCCCACTCCACGTAAAATCCTGCCCGCAACCCAGGTTTTTGCCAGGTAACGCTGATGAGGCAAAAGGTGAGCCACCCAACCACCGATAAATCCTGCCGTACTTGTCACGGCGATAGAGCTGCCTTTTGAAAGAGTCGCCATGTACATTCCCTCACTGCTAAGCAGAGATTATAAACCCACCGTTGCTGATCAACCAGTGCGTCAGCCGCCCTCGGGCGCTCTTCGCCAATGAGCCAACGTTGCAATTGCGCCCCAGTAACTATTAAGCTGGCGCCTTTGCGTGACTCAGAGAACAGAATGCCCGTACTTAACGCCAATACCTCTGCCGACCAGATCGTCGCCAGTCTAGACTTATCGGACAAACTCGCGATCGTGACAGGCGCCAACACAGGCATCGGCTTTGAGACCGCCAGATCTCTGGCAGCAGCCGGGGCCTATGTGATTTTCGCCTGTCGGTCGGCGACCACAGGCCAAGCCGCGGTGCTGAAAACGCGGCAGTTACACCCGAATTGCCAGGTTGAATTTCTGCCGCTGGATCTGGCCAGCGCGAGCAGTATCATCGCGTTTTCAGAAAAGCTCGACGCTGAGAAAATCGACATCTTGATCTGCAATGCTGGCCTTATCAGCACTGACTTCCAGCCAACTCGCGAAGGTCTGGAGCAGACGGTAGGCGTCTGTCACTTTGGGCACTTCCTGCTGACCAAACTGCTGATGCCGCGCCTACTTAACGCGCTGGAATCTCGAGTTGTCATGGTCTCAAGCGAGTCCCATCGGGCGCCGAAGACACTCGACTTCAACCGGTTTCCATTGACGCGAGAGACATTTCGTACTTGGACAGCCTACGGCCAGGCCAAGCTGGCCAATGTACTGATGGCAAACGAGCTGCAGCGACGTTATGCCAAACAAGGTTTGAGCGCCTGTTCATTGCATCCTGGCACGCTTGTGACGACAGACATCGGCCGTGGCTCTGCTTTCATGCGAACCCTGATGAAGCTCATCAGCCCGTTGACTAAAAATGCCAACCAAGGTGCGGCGACCACCGTGTATTGTGCGGTTGAGAGCAATCCCAAGAAGATCGCCGGTCTATACTTCTCCCATTGCCAACCAGCAACCATGTCAGCGCAAGCCGCTGATGAGACGGTAGCGACGCGGCTATGGGATCTCAGCGAAGAATGGGCCCAAAGCACGATCAAAGCCATTCGCGGCTAGTATTTGACGAACCGCTTGTAGGAAACCACACCCCCGCGACCCCAGGCAGTTCGTTGCGGAATAGTATCCAATTAAGTTTTTACGGTCAGAGTTTGCGACCCTTCGCATCTTAACTACGCGAACGCTCGACTCATCGGAAATACCTGTATCGAACGGCCCATTGGGCCAGAATAAGCGCCACGCAGGTTATCTCGCCACTGTGGACTAAGACGCTGTTTCTGCGCTGAGGTCACGCGGTACAGGTTGGTAGGAACAGTCGTCCACACATAATTCACCAACGAACAGTGAGCCATAACATGAAGCGATCAATAGCGGTCTTTGCGTTTCTGATATATTCCAGCGTGTCTTTCGCCAACGCCAGCTTCGAGCCCAATACCCTGGAAGGCAACGACGAGGTACCCAACAAATTGATCGACAGCCTGCTAGGGGATCAAGAGGCCAAGGCAGTGCTCGAGACCCCCTACATGGCTTACTACGAAGTCAAAGGTAAGGTCCGGGGCAGCAATATGATATTCAATGACATCATTGAGAACCGATCCTTTCCCGACGGGCGGCTGGCAGCCCTGGCACTGGGTATCGCGGCCATGGCTAGCCACCCATCTTTCACAACAGGCAGTCGCATTCAGCCCTCATC
>JABMOJ010000551.1 GCA_013204195.1 SAR86 cluster bacterium | reverse complement strand
TAATAGTCGGCCTCCAATTCAGCATCGCGGCTATATCGAGTGGTGACCAATTGAGCCCCAATTTGGGCGCCGCCGACAATATAGTTAGCGTAGTTAGAGTCCGCCGCCGACAGAGCAGTGGCTATGACAACACCTTGCAGTAGTAGACCGCGCTGCATGGCATTTGCGCCATGGCGGGCTGCGGCATGAACGATCTCGTGGCCCAATACAGCAGCCAGCTCTGCTTCGTTATGCAGTTCAAGTAATAGGCCGCGATTGACGGCAATCTTGCCGCCGGGCAGGGCCCAGGCGTTGGGGACGGAATTGTTCAAGACCACGAATTCGTAGGGCAGTTGACGATCGCTGACCGCCGCCAGCCGTTGGCCAACCGCGTTAACATAACGGCTTAATTCTGGGTCAATCCGAAAAACACCGCCCTGGGATTGTTGCGCGGGTCCATATTGCTCGGCGCCGATGGCCAGTTCTTGGTCTTGGGTCACCAGCGTCAGCTCACGCTTGCCGGTCACGGGGTTGACGGCGCAACCGCTAATCAAGCACAGCAGGAGTAAGGTGGCCGTGAGCCGTCGAGTCAGCATCATAGTAATCCTTTCAATGAAACTTGGGTTTGAATCTGGGGGCGAGTGCCCATACTATGGAACTATGAGTATTTTGAAAATAGATTCCATTATCGATCGGCTTGACCAGCATCAACCTCTGCTGCAGGAAATGGTGCCGGGCACTCGTGAAGCGGCGGTTGCCGCTATCTTGCGGCCAGGTCCGCAGCCGGAGATGTTGTTTATTCTGCGGGCCAGCAAGGACGGCGATCCCTGGTCTGGACATATGGCGTTTCCTGGTGGTCATCGTGAGCCGAGCGATGCCTCTCTGCGCGCCACGGCCGAGCGTGAAACCTGGGAAGAGATTGGTCTGGACCTGACGCAGCATGGCCGCTATCTCGGTCAACTTGATCAGGTTCGGGCGAATCCGCGGGGTCGGAATATTGACATGGTGGTCACGCCGGTTGTTTACATCTTGGAAAATCCGGATGTTGTGATGACGCCGAATTATGAAGTGGCAGATATTCTTTGGGGGTCTTTACGAGATATGCACACCGGCGACTCCCTCACCCAACGTCAGAGTATTGTGGGTAATCGACCCCAGGCATTCACCGGCTATCAAGTGGGCAATGAGGTTGTCTGGGGTTTGACTCTGCGGATGCTGGATCACTTCTTTGGCTTGCTGGATCCTAGCTTCAAGCCGCGAGGGCTTGAAGGTTAGTGGTGTCGTCCAGCTTATTGCTGTTTGAGATACTGACTGTAGAGATACGCTAGAAAGCGTTCGACCCCCTGCTTGACGTGTTCACTGCGCAGGGATGGAAACATATCAAAAGCGTGCTGGGCATCGGCAATCTCGGCATAGGCCACCGGTTGTTTTGACACCTCCCGTAATTTGCCGGCGAACAGCCGGGCATAGGCCACCGGCACCAGCGAATCCTTGTCTCCATGAATAATGAGAAATGGCGGGGCGTCAGCGTTGATGCGCGATAAGGGTGAGACCGCCTGGTATTGCGCGAGATTAGCATCCAAAGAAAGCTTCAGAACCGATTCTTCAAACAGCTTGCGTTGGCTGGCATTCTGTTGAAGTTGATATTCATCGGTCAGATCGTAAATGCCGTAGAAGGGCACGACACCTTGAACTCGCGTATCGATGTCCTCAAATCCCGGCTGAAATGCCGGATCATTCGGCGTTAAGCCGAGCAGAGCGCTGAGATGCCCGCCGGCGGAGCCACCGGTGAGAATGATAAAGTCAGGGTTGCCGCCGTAGTCTTTAATCTGTGCCTTGACCCAGGCCAGCCCTTCCTTACAGTCAATAATGTGTTCTGGAAAGGTTGCCTTGGGACTGAGCCGATAGTCGATGCTGACGCAGATCCAGTCGCGCATGGCCATATGACTCATGAGCGGAATCGCCTGCTCATTTTTGCTGCCCATTTTTTCTGTCCAGGCGCCACCGTGAATCTGCAATAGAACGGGGCTGTTTTGCAGAGCCCGGCGGGGTCGGTAGACGTCCAGTTTCTGGCCATGTGAACCAAAGGCGATGTCTTTGATGACCTCAACGCTTGAGTTGAGGTTGTGCAATGGATTCATGATGTTGTCAGCATCCACCTCGAGGGGGAAATGGGCGCGTAGGCTATCATCAATCTGGTTTTCATAGTCGCTGCCAAGTCCTGCGGTCAAAGCGGTTTGCAGCGCCTCTTTGGCGCGATCGCCGCGTTGATAAAACCAGCCCATGCCGAGCCAGCTGGCGACACAAATAGCCAGCCCCGCAGCACCGATAAAACCGTTGATTGCGCCACCCCAGGCGAACAGCAGCACCAACGCAACCTGCCAGGCGATATGATGCAATGCCAGCTCGCCGATCAGCCAGCCAGCCATGAAGCTTGCGACACTCAGGCCTGAATGACGATAGACTGGCCGAAACAGGTTGAAGGCAAGCACGCCGATGAGTATCGCAAACAAGAGAAATAAGATGGTCATGGATAAAGCCCGTTAACGTGGTTAATCACAGCAAGGTTTGATGTTAGTTTACTCTGATCGAGTCTCTGGCCCAAACCCATATCTGCTGCATCGGCGCGACTTTGATATTTTGGGAGCGACCCCATTCGACGGATGCCATTGCCTGCCAGATTAAAAAATGTTTTAGTCTT
>JABMOJ010000550.1 GCA_013204195.1 SAR86 cluster bacterium | reverse complement strand
GTGCCTATGTCGCTCATCTCGGCTTGCTCACCACGTGAATGTAGGCACACCGAAATCAGATTCAGGGTATCAATATAACAGTTTGATTTTGCAAACTAATATGAACAACCGCCAAATTGCGCTCGCCTCAGCTTAGTCACTCGTCGCATAGTAAGGTCGGTAGCATCGAAAATCAACACCGAGGAGCTGTCATTATTTCTGTCAACGGCAAAGGTAACCATCCGGCCGGGCCGACCTTAAAGTCAGGCGACGGGCATGCCAGCCGAAGGTATATCGGCCGGCAAACCCGGCGAAATCATTCGACAGAGGAGACTGGCGCTCCTTGACTTAAAGAAGATCTGATTGCGGTCCGCGTGCGGCGCAAATATCCACTCAAGCAGAGGTTTGCTGGTTCAATTTTTATTGGGCACTTTCCACTATAAAGCTTGCCGTGGTGGTGGTACTGCCGCCGATGTTAAGTGTTGCTACTCTTCTTGCACCCGCTATCTGATAGTTACCAGCGCAACCCGATACTTGCTTGGCAGCATCGACCAGCATTCTTGCACCGGTCGCGCCAACGGGGTGGCCTCCACCGATCAGGCCGCCACCTGGATTGACAGGTATGCGACCGTTGCGGGCGATATCACCATTTTCAATCGCCTTCCAACTTTCACCTGGCGCAGTTATACCGAAATGATCTATCGCCATATACTCCGATGCCGACATGCAATCGTGCGTTTCTATTGCATCCAGGTCGTCAACGCTGTTGATGCCAGCTCTAGCGAACGCGTCTGTGATCGCAGTTCGAACATGCGGCATGACGAATTCGCTACGCTCATTTCGATTCAGCTTTTGAGCCAGGCCGAGGCCAACAGTAGTGTGACCCCAGCCTGTAATTCTGGCTTTTGCTTGCCGATTCGACTTTATCCAGCGGTCCGAAACTAGCACTAGACCCGCCGCACCATCTGTGATCTGGCAAATGTCATTTCTGCGCAGTCGTCCGCAGACAATCGGGTTGACGTCATCGTTAGCCGAAAAGCTCTCTTCTGAGAGCTTCCAAAGCCTGGTTTGCGCGTTAGGATTATCCTGTGCGTTAGTAAGGTTCAATGCACCGATGCCACGAAGGTACTGTGTGTCGAGACCATAACGTCGCTCGTATTCACCCGCTATTTCGTTGAACGTGTGCGGCCAGATATAGTCAGTTTCACCGGTATCATGACCTACCCACGCAGCCGCTTCCTGGACACGGGCAGCTTGATTACCTGGCATGGTTTTTTCCTGCTCTATACCAATTACCAGTACGCAGTCATAGCGTCCGCATTCGATTTCTGCCATTGCACCGAGTACGGCCATGCTCGCTGAAGCACAGGCGGCCTCATGCCGCATTGCCGGCACACCCCAGAGCTCGGGAATCACGGAAGCCGCCAAGGCACCCATATGTCCCTGCCCGGTATATAGTTGGCCAAAAGCATTGCCCACATGCATGCTGTCGATCATCTCGGGGCCGATGTTTGCGTCGGCAAGCGTCCCTTCGACAACTTCTCTCATCGCATCTGCCAATTCCAATTTTTCCTTAGCCCAGTTTCTGGCGAAATCTGACTGATAAACTCCTAATATCGATACTCCGGATCCCATAATATCTCCTAAATTGCGCGTTACGAAAAATGTACTTTTCTAGTGACAGTGTTGCGCTCGCCTGCAGCCTTGTGCACTTTCAGTTTTTCAATGGATTCTGCATTAACTAATGACACCAAGGTTTCATCGGAATCAGCAAAGCCCTCATTGCCTCTCATGGCGAAATTGCAAAGACCTGAACAATGTTGCTGCGGCTTGATGACGACGTGCGTGCGGTACGCAGATTTCATGGACATGGCTTTGCCATTTCTAAAGCGTAAGGCATGCAACATTCCATCGCCCACCATCTCTTTGAATTTGATCTGTCGCTCATCTGGAGCAGGGGCATAGATATCTTGCAGAAAGTTGTCAAATGAGCATGCTACTTTTGCTTTTTCGATGGTACTCATGGCGAAGCCTGACAAACCGTTGAGATTCATTGTCAATCTTAGGAAATTATTACTCCCTTATCTAGACCCATGCTAGCACAGCCTAAGAGATTGCCACAACAACAGATATGCCGAATAGTTGCCGTATTTAAGCTTATTTATCGCCTAAATACTAAACCCATTAAGATCAACGCAAAGCTTTAAGTACTTCTTGATCTGCAGATATGATGCAGAATTTTGGCGGAGCTTTATTGTCAAAAGTAGCTTTAGGCTATTTTCCAAGTTTTTTTCGCTCAAAACTCACCCAAACTCAAACATCTTTGAACTACTTCAATCTAGTAAGGAAAGCGTTTAGGCTAGAGGCCATTCTAGTGAATCATGATTTACCAGCGATACAATATCGAACGCTGCGCAGGCGAGTCTCGATGAGCAAACAGCGCTCAACTACAACAAAGTCAGCCATGTCACTCTTGAGAGCGGAACCCAGACCATCAAGGAAGCGAGGAATATTATAAAACTTTCCCTCACTTTTTCTTGCCAGTGTGACACCCTAGCCATCGGCCAACTTTCATACACCACGGACGCGCACATGCGATCAAATCACACAGGCTTGTCACCCTTGATTGTAATCCGATGCAACTCTCGCACAGCATCGCCGTAATCGTGTACCGCGTAGTGCATTGTGCAGCGGTTATCCCACATGACCACGTCGCCGTTGCGCCACCTGTGGCGATAGACATGATCCGGCAGCACAGAATGCTCATAAAGAAACTTAAGAATTGGCAAACTCTCGGCATCTGTCATGCTCTCAAGGCACCCCATGGTTTCTCCTGGTAAACCAACAAAAAGCGCCTTACGTCCAGTCTCTGGGTGAGTGCGCACGACGGGGTGAAACGCGCTTGGGATCGGCTTGTCGCTGTTGGTGAGGCGCGCGAGCCGTGTACCGCGAAATTCAGCGCGAACGCCTGACAGCATATCTTGCATCCCTGACGACAGCGCCTCAAAGGCTTTGTACTGGTCAGACCACATAGTATCCCCCCCTGCCGGCACGTCTTGCGCGGATAGAATGGTCAAGGACGGCGGCTCAGACTGAAATGAAGAATCATAATGCCAGTTTTCTGTCACTGAACGGGCTTTGCCCTTATTTTCAAGGCACAGCAAACCCGGATAGTCTTCCAGATAGTTAAGGAACGGGGTGATACTGAATTCACCCCAGCGTTTGGCAAATGCTACATGCTCATCCTTCGAAAGAAATTGCTCACTAAACACGACTACGCTGGAGGCAAGGAAGACTTTGCGAATAACTTCAAACTCCGCGTCATCAATCTCGCCTAACCTGATTCCACTTATCGATGCGCCAAATCCTCCTGTGAGTGGTTGTATTTCAAAATCTGCCGACTTCAGCGCGACCATGGCTATGCGCTCCGTAGCGGGCTGGTAGATAAACCTGCATCGCTATTCAGCTCAAAGGTCTCTTTCTGAAGACGAAACTGACGCAACGAGTAAAGGGTTAGAAACAACCCGGCAGTACATGCAATGACCCCGACGATAGCCATTGAGTAACGCAACATCTGCGGGTCCGCAAACAGATAATCAGTCAACAACGCCACAGCCATTGGCCCAAAACCCAAACCAATCAGATTGACAGCGAACAGGTAAAGCCCCACCGCTTGCGCCCGCAAACGATTGG
>JABMOJ010000549.1 GCA_013204195.1 SAR86 cluster bacterium | reverse complement strand
TCTGAGGCCAGCGGTTCGAACGCATCGCTTTCTTGAACGCTGGAACGAATCAAGCCGAGCGCTTGGCGAACGGAGCCGATAATGTTTTGTGATACCGGGGTCGGGACCATGCCTTCCGCAGTCCGAACAAACAGGGGGTCATCAAACAAGTTACGTAGTCGTGATAGCGAGTTCGAGACAGCGGGTTGGGTAATGCCGATGATTTCGCCGGCACGGGTCAGGTTACCCTCTGTGTAGATGGCATCAAAGACAACGAATAGGTTTAAGTCGATATCGCTCAGTTTCATTTTGCAGGTATCATCATGGTTATCATTTTATGAATTCACGGCCTCATGTATGAGGAGCCTGAGGATTAATGCCATTTTTATTGACACTATCAAGACCTCGACGTGACGAAGGGTTATCATCGTTCTGAATCATTTAACCAAAATTTGAGTACTGGGACTTATACTAAGCCGGTTTTGATCTGATGAGAAGTGTCCGACAGAGGATTTGATGAAAAAGGCTGGGTGTAAGTTTGATAGCGTCGGTCCAGTGGCGTAGATAAGGCGTAGATATCGCGTTGATATGACATGGATGTGGCAGGCCATGCGGGTCATTTGAGGCTTTCAGGTGGTCACGGCCGCGGCGTCAGATGGCGGGTTAAAATCTGCTAAATAGCTTATATTTCAAGGTGATATAAATGAAACTTAATGTGATATATTGCATGGAATCGACTCGATGAGTGAAGCGAGAGCAAAGTTGCGGTTGCCTTTTTCCTTTGCCAAGCGACATGGTGTGCTGCTTTTGTCAGGGGCGAGCGCCGCAGCCAATGCGGTGCTGTATAAAGCCGGGGTTGAGCCCGCAGTGCTGATGGAAGTCAGGCGCTTCGTTGGCGCGGCGATCACACTGAAGGAAGTGGATAACGCGACTTTTGATCACCAGCTGTCCAGTACCTACCAAAATGATGCCGGTGAGGCGATGCAGATGATTGAGGGGCTAGGCGAAGGCATGGATCTCAGTAGTCTCGCGGACCTGATTCCTGAGGCGGGAGATTTGCTCGAGCAAGACGACGACGCGCCGATTATTAAGCTGATTAATAGCCTTTTGACTGAAGCCGTCAATGTGGGCGCCTCCGATGTCCATGTCGAGACCTATGAAACACAATTGGTCATCCGCTTTCGCGTCGACGGTGTGTTGCGCGAAGTGGTCAAGCCGAGACGTGCACTGGCGCCTTTGTTGGTATCCCGAATTAAGGTCATGGCCAAGCTGGATATCGCGGAGAAGCGCTTGCCGCAGGACGGTCGTATCTCGGTCCGAGTCGGCGGTAAGGAAGTGGATGTCAGGGTCTCGACGATTCCTGCCAGTAACGGCGAACGGGTGGTCATGCGCTTGCTGGATAAGCAGGAAGGTCACCGGGGCCTGGTGAATATGGGCATGGGTCAAGGAGATCTTGAGTCTATGCAGCGGCTACTGAAGAAACCTCACGGTATTATCCTTGTCACAGGGCCTACCGGTTCGGGTAAATCGACCACGTTGTATGCCTGTCTGGATCATCTCAACGATCGATCGCGGAATATTTTGACCGTTGAAGATCCGATTGAGTACGATGTCGAGGGTGTTGGCCAGACTCAGGTCAATACTAAAGCAGACATGACGTTTGCTCGAGGCCTTCGAGCGATCTTGCGGCAGGACCCTGACGTGGTCATGGTGGGAGAAATCCGTGACCGTGAGACGGCCGACATCTCGGTCCAAGCCAGTCTGACAGGTCACCTGGTGCTTTCGACGCTGCACACCAACACAGCGGTGGGGGCCTTGAATCGACTGGAAAATATGGGCATCCAGAGCTACTTGTTAAGTAACAGCATCATCGGCCTGGTGGCCCAAAGACTGATCCGTGTGCTCTGTAAAGACTGCCGGGAACCCTATGCCGCCAGCGAGTTAGAGCGTCAGATGATCGGCGTGGAGTCAACCCAAGCAGTATCCCTATACCGGCCAGTGGGCTGTGATCGATGCGCTCATGAGGGCTATCGCGGCCGAGTCGGCATCTTTGAGGTACTGGTGATTGATGATGAAATGCGCAGAATGATTCATCGTAACGCCCCTGAGCTTGATCTGGAGCAGCACGCCAGAAGCCAAACCACCAGTATCCGCCAGGATGGTTGGGTTAAAGTCCTGGCTGGTATAACCTCCGCGGACGAAGTGATCCGCGTCACAATGGAAGATTAGCGAGATTTTGAGCCGGAAAAATACCCATGCCAGCCTTTGAATACACAGCTCTGAATGGTCGCGGCCGCCAAGTAAAAGGCATCTTCGAGGCAGATAGTGCGCGGCAGGTCAGGCAACTGCTGCGTGAAAAGGGCTTAGCACCGCTCACAGTGGCTGTCAGCAACGCCAAGAAAGTCGATCAAAGTAGTTGGTCTCAGTGGTTTAGTCCGTCACTGTCGGTCCGCGAGCGGGCGCTGGTCACTCGCCAGATCGCCACGTTGATCGCGGCGGGTTTGCCCGTTGAGGAATGTTTGTTGGCAGTTTCAAAGCAGAGTGAGAATCCGCGGACCCAGCGGATTTTGATTACCGTGCGATCCAAGGTGATGGAAGGCTTCTCTCTCGCGAATGGTCTGGCCGAGTACCCTCGAGCCTTTCCTGACCTGTTCAGGGCGACGGTGGCGGCAGGAGAGTCCGCAGGTCACCTAGACATGGTGTTAAACCGGCTGGCCGATTTTACAGAGGCGGAGTTGGAGTCGAAGCAACGGGTTCAGCAAGCGATGGTTTATCCGGTTATTTTGTTTGCCTTGACCATCGCAATCCTCGCCGGCTTATTGGGTTATGTGGTGCCTGATATCGTCAAGGTATTCAGCGATACAGGGCAGGATTTGCCAGCACTGACGGTATTCATTATTAGTTTGAGTGATATCGTCAAAGATTGGGGGCTGGTGTTGTTGATTGTTGCTTTGCTCATCAGCGTTGCGATTCGGCGCGCACTGCAGGTGCCGGCGATTCGATTGCAGTATGATCGGCGTTTATTGCACGTACCGCTGATAGCCAAAATGAGCCGTGGGCTCAATACGGCGCAGTTTGCCAGCACCTTGAGTATTTTGTCGGCCAGCGGCGTGCCGCTAGTCGAGGCGATGAAAATTGCTGGCCAGGTGTTATCCAACAGCTGGCTAAAGTTGAAAGTCTATGAAGCGACAGTGAAAGTCAGCGAAGGCGTCAGTCTGCACGCCGCGCTAGAACAAAGTGGCTATTTCCCGCCGATGATGCTCCACATGATAGCCAGCGGCGAGGCGAGTGGCGAACTGGATAATATGCTGGTGCGGGTAGCGAATCATATGCAACAGGACGTTGAAATGTTGTTAGGGGTCATACTGAGCCTGTTCGGCCCCTTGATGCTGCTGCTGATGGGCGGTGCAGTGTTTACCATCGTCATGGCGATTCTGTTGCCGATCATAAATCTGAATCAGCTGGTTGCTTGAGGCATGAGCGATTCGCCGTTATCCGGGCTTAAAGGCGGTTAAAATCGCCTGTCGGCGTTGATACTGGTGTAATATTCCGTTCTGTCAGTGGGCACGCAAAATTGGGTACAGGAGTACTATGAAGTCATATCAAATGAATCGCGCACGGGGTTTTACGCTGATCGAAATCATGGTCGTCGTCGTTATTCTGGGGATTCTCGGCTCGCTGATCGTGCCGAATATCATCGGTCGGCCGGACGAAGCCCGGGCAACCGCAGCCCG
>JABMOJ010000548.1 GCA_013204195.1 SAR86 cluster bacterium | reverse complement strand
TTAATATCTATCCTATCCTGTCGGTGCTGATGGTGGGCTTGATTGCCGCGGGCTTGATACCAGATTTTGGGCCAATGAAGCATGCCGAACAGCGCGCTCAGTTAGAAGGCAAGGTGGTCCGTGATGGTGGTGAGCCGCTGATGGCGGCCGAGTTGACCGACATAGAGCCAGCCGCTGGTATCCGTACCAGCCTATTCTGGAACTTCATTTTTCCGGTGGTGATCGTGATTGGTTTTGCGGTGGGTTCCATTATGCTGACCTCAAGCGCAAAACCCCTTGAGGCATTTATGCTGGCGACATTCGTTCTGGCGATCATCATGCGGATTCAGGGGGTTGCTCTGAACGAGATCACCTCGACCGCTATGCTGGGTATTAAGGGGATTATGCCAGCAGTGGTGATTTTAGCTTTTGCCTATGCGCTGAATGATCTGTCGGCCGCCCTCAACACCGCAGACTATATTGTTTCGGTATCTAAATCTTGGCTGACGCCCGCTATGTTGCCAGTGCTGGTATTCTTGATATCCGGTCTAATTGCTTTTTCTACTGGCACCTCTTGGGGCACATACGCGATTATGATCCCCATTGCAGTCCCCATGGCCTTCAGCTTTTCCGGTGGTGAATTATCGACGCTGGTGTATGCCACCCTGGCGGCGACGGCGGGTGGTGGCGTATTTGGCGACCATTGTTCGCCGCTCTCTGACACTTCGATTTTGGCTTCCACGGGGGCAGCCTCTGACCACATGGACCATATTAAAACTCAGCTACCCTATTCACTGCTGGTGGGTTTGATCAGTGTGCTGGCTTATCTGTGGCTGGGTATGAGTCTGTAGTGCTGACAGCCAAGACTGGTGGCGGATAAGTATGGTGAGCAAAAGTGGGTGAAGGTAAGTTGAGCTTACCAACTGTACTTTTCAAAACGGTAAGTTAAAATAAAAAATAATGTTCAATAGAGCGAAACGTCAACTGACACTGAACTCTAAGGCACGGATGCCTATGACTATGACAACGAAACACCTAGATATCGGTTGCGGCTCTACAGCCAGGAACCCATTTAATCATGCGCAATTATTCGGTGTCGACATCATCGATCAAGTCGTCGACTTTAACTATCGTCAGTGTAACGTGACCCTCGAGTCGTTGCCCTTCGCTGACAATTTTTTCGATTCGGTGTCGGCTTTTGACTTCTTAGAGCATGTCCCTAGGCTCATTGTTAAAGATAACAAAACGGTATTTCCTTTTATTGAGTTAATGAACGAGATCCACAGAGTGTTAAAGCCCGGTGGTCAGCTCTATGCCATCACGCCTTGTTACCCTAGGGCCGAAACCTTTGTTGATCCCACCCATGTAAATTTTATCGCGGCGAAAACCCATCGTTATTTTTGTGGGTCTAATCCGGGGGCGAAGGTTTACGGATTTAACGGCGTATTTGAAGAGTTGCAAGTGAAACGTATTCGTTTTTCCCAAGGCATCGATAAGGGTTACTCGAAGTTGCGACAAAAAATCGACGACATGTACTACTCAATTTATTTCACGAAAAAAGGCCATGTGCTCTGGCATTTCGCGGCGGTCAAATAGCCTAACCTCGGCGGTGCTGCTGCGCCAGGCCTGTAGGCCGGTTCTTTATAGGGTGGGCTGCGTCTCAGGCTCATGATAGTCGGGCTCGGTTTGTAGTACTCCCGCCGCGATGGCGGTGTTCAGACTCTCATAGTTAGCTGCAGACAGTGCATAACCCGCCAGCCGCGGATCGTCAGCTTTGATGCGATAGGATCGAAACACGGCTGGGCTGGGGCCGAAAGGACTCGGGATGGTCCACGGTGAGATGTATTCCCAGACCACCTGATGGTCAACGGTAACCTCGAATAATCGACCGCTGGCGCCTTCTGTGATCAACGTGTTGCCGTTGGCCAGGCGCTGACAGCCACTGACCATGAAGCTGTAAAATGCCAGCACGGTGGGGTTGCTGTAGCTCCAAACAAACTCATAAGTCTCAGGGTTGATCTCGACAATACGGGAATAACTCGGTCCGCGTTTTCGGTGGCAGCCATTGTCAAACACCAAAATGTTGCCGTTAGCCAGTCGCTGAGCATTGTGCTGGTGCGACAGTTCAGCAGGTCCCCAACGTTTCAGGTCATGTTCGTTGTGGGTCTGGCTGCCACCCCAGCGCCATTTAATGTCACCGCTACCCGCATCTACCAGGATCACCGTGCTGGTGAGGCGCAAGCTGATCAGCCAGTCGCCATTCGGCATGACCTCTAAGGAGTTGGCGTGGGTCCATTCTTTGTGGCTCTCGAGGGGGCAAATGACCTCTTCGTTGAAATCCAGATGCTCCCAGGAACGCCACTCGTGGAGGAGTTCGCCGGCCTCATCAATCTCTCGAACCACATCGCCCCACATTAATTCGGGGTCGTCATCGTGATGGTGACCGCCGCGGACTTGCGCGCAGATCGCTTGCGGCATTAGCTCCCAGGCAAGATACAGCGTATTGCCATTGTCCAGGCGCACATAGTCATGGTGCTGAGTGATGTCGCGATGTTCCCACACAGTATTGCCCTCGGCATCGAGCTCTATCATGGCGCCCGCGGAACCGCCTATTTTTTCCCGACCGGCTGCGTCGGCAGGGGGTAGGGTCTGGATCAGCAGGTGACCATTGGCCAGCAATTTAACGTGTTGGATGCCTTCGGGGTGATGCCATTGATGGACGATTTGCCCTTGCGGGTCGATGATGCTGGCGTGATGACCGCGGACCGAGGAGAACAACGTATAGCCGCCGTCACTGCCTGATTCACTGTGGGTGAGACCGATGGGACGATGGGTTAACCAGGCCATAGAGGATCCAGAGCATAAAAGACGACTAGCTTACGAAAGGTCTCGATTAATTTCCATGAAAAGTCCATTGACCGGATGTGGGTTCTGGTGGCATTGGCGGCGATGCTATAGATCATGATTTCCAGCTGGTATAGTCTTGATGATCTTTTTTGCCGCCTGGCGGGCGGCGCAACCACTGACGCTAACCAGGTACGTAGATTACATTATGGCGGCACAGGGCTTTACCCAGGGTTCCATCAAGCGACATGTCATGAAGCTGTCATCAGTGATGATTGTCGGCTTTCTCGCAATGACGCTGGGCTCCTTAGTGGAAGTTTTCTATCTGGGGATGGTGGGTAAGCTTGAGCTGGCAGCCATTGCCTTCGCCTTTCCCCTGGTGATGGCCCTGAATGGCATCACTCGCGGCCTGGGTGTTGGCGCGGCATCTTTGATCGCTCGATCCATGGGCGAAGGTCATCGCGAGCAAGCGGCGCTGCTGGTGACCCATTGTTACCTGTTAATTATCGGCTTTGCTGTGAGCTTCAGTCTGGCCGGGCAATTTCTTGCGGATGATCTGTTTCGGTTGATCGGTGCGCGAGGTGAAGTGTTAGCGCTAGCCAGTGGCTATGCCCATATTTGGCTGCTGGGATTCCCCTTGATGGGTTTTGCTCTGGCGTCTAACGGTCTGATACGGGCGTTTGGGAATGCTACGTATCCGGGCTATATCATGACAATCGGCCCGTTGGTGCAGGTGTTGCTCGGCCCGATTTTAATCTTTGGCTGGTTCGGCCTGCCGGCCATGGGCTTGCAGGGTGCGGCGCTGACATTTGTAATGAGTGCCTTTTGCCAGTTTCTGCTGGCGCTCTATTGGTTCCTCATTAAAGAGCGTTTGATGCGTCTAACGTTTGAGGGCTTGATGGCGTCGATGACCGGTATTCTTCAGGTCGGGATACCGGCCTCGGCGACCAATCTGATTCAGCCAGTATCCGCTGTTGTCGTCACTTGGTTACTTGCGGGTTATGGTGTGTCGGTGGTGGCAGGCTTTGGCGTGGCGAGTCGCATCGAGTCTGTTGTGGGTATGGTGGTCATCGGTATATCTACCAGTGTGGTGCCTTTGGTTGGACAGAACTGGGGTGCCTATCAATTCGATCGGGTCCGTGAGGCGCTGAATACCTGTTATCAGGCTTGTCTCGCCTGGGGTGTCGTCGCGGCAATCATCATGTGGCTCGGGGCGCCATTCTTTGTCAGTCTGATTAATGCTGACCCCGACCTGGTCGAATCGGCCGTGATGTTTTTGTATATTATTCCGATTAGCATTGGCTTTATGGGGATGTTGACGGTCTCGACCCATTGCTTCAATGCCTTGCGGCGGCCGGGGCCGGCTTTACTGCTGTCTCTGGCGCGTCTGCTGGTCATCTACATTCCCTTGGCATTACTGGGTAGTCATTATTGGGGGTATGTCGGCGTATTTGTGGCGACAGCCGCGACCAATGTTTTGGTGGGTGTTCTAGGCTATGCCTGGAACCGGAAGGTGCTGGCGACGGAACAGGCCAGCATGATTGCTAGTCGTGCTTTGAGCCTCTAAACAACGGAATGGGGTTTATGGGTAACACTAAATTGGAGCAGACTACATTGGTGAGTAGATTTTTTGCGGCGATCCGTGTCACCGTCAGCGCGAGATTGTCAGGGATTGTGATGCTGCTGACAATGATGGTTTCTGTAGCGGCTGGCGCCGATTATTTTCCTGGTCAGAATTGGCAGTCAAAATCGCCCGCGGCGGCGGGCTTTGTGCCTGAGAAACTGGCTGCTGCGATTGCGTTAGCCAAAGCGCATGAAACACGTTTGCCGGAACAGCTAGCAAAGTACCTGGACGTGAGGGATCTGCCGAAAGTCAGGTCCATGTACTCCTTTACTAACGAGCCCTTCGATGAGGTCATCGGCCCTATGGCGCCCCGCGGGCCCTTCACCGGCATGGTGATCAAGGGTGGCTACATCATCGCCCAATGGGGTGATGTTGAGCGGGTTGATATGACCCACAGCATCTCGAAAACCTTTCTGTCGAGTGTCGCGGGTTTGGCCGTTGATGCCGGCTTAATTAGGAGCGTGAATGACCGAGTTGGCCCCTATGTGCCGACCGCGCTGTTTGAAGGTGAGCATAATAGCCAAATTACCTGGGATCATTTGCTGCGCCAGACCAGCTTTTGGCGCGGTACCCTCTGGGGAAAGCCCGATTGGGCCGATCGTCCAGGCAAGGAACCCTGGGCCGAATTTGCCCGTGAGACGCCGGCCCCCGGGACTGAGTGGAAATACAATGATGTTCGGGTCAATGCTTTGGCGCTGGCGTTGTTACATGTCTGGCGCCAACCCTTGCCGGTAGTGCTGAAAGAGCGCCTGATGGATCGCATCGGCGCCTCCAATACTTGGCGCTGGCATGGTTACGACAACGCCTGGATCGAGCTGGATGGCCAGCAGATGCAGTCAGTGACTGGCGGCGGACATTGGGGTGGAGGTATGTTTATTTCGGCGCTGGATCTGGGTCGGCTCGGCTTGTTGGCCCTGCACAAGGGGCAGTGGCAAGATCAGCAAATTCTCTCAATGGACTGGGTTCGACAGTCACGAACGCCGACCCCAGTCCAACCAACTTATGGATATATGAATTATTTTCTTAACACCGATCAAAAATTATTGCCCAATCAGCGAGCCAATAGCTATTACTTTGCCGGTGCCGGGTCGAATATCGTCTTTGTAGATGAAGCTGATGATCTCGTGGTGGTGCTACGCTGGATCGACAATAAGGCGCTGGATCAGGTGCTGCAAGCCATCACTGGGGCTTTGAGCAAATCCTGATTCGAGCCGGCATTGAAGATAGAAGCTGGTTTTTTGCGAGACGGATCTTTATTCTCTGGTCTTGGTCTTTTGTCCTCAACGATAGCGCTCGACTGTCGAAGTCGGTCAGGTCATGGCAGACCGGTGAATGCAGGCCGGTTAGTCACAATGCAGTGAGCATTTTTAATCAATCTAATGAACCCTAGGGAGAAAGCAAAATGGATAGTTTTAAAGATAAAGTCGTTATCGTCACGGGTGCCGGTGGCGGCTTGGGTCGCGCGCATGCCATGGAGTTCGCCCGTCGGGGCGCCAAGGTTGTGGTCAACGATCTAGGCAGCAGCGCCGATGGCAGTGGTGCCAGCGATATGGCCGACCAGGTTGTCGAAGACATTCGTAAGGCCGGCGGTATTGCGATTGCCAATAAAGCGTCTGTTTCCGATCGAGTTGCCGCAAAATCTATTGTTGATGATGCGGTTAGCGAATTCGGCACCGTGGATATTCTGGTGAATAACGCCGGGATTCTGCGCGACAAGTCCTTTAAAAACATGTCTCTCGATGATTGGGATCTGGTGATGAATGTGCACCTGAACGGCACCGCCTATGTAACCCATGCGGCTTGGCCCATCATGTACGAGAAGAACTACGGCCGAATTTTATTTACCAGTTCGACTTCCGGTATATTTGGCAATTTTGGTCAGGCCAACTATGGCGCAGCAAAGATGGGCATGCTCGGTCTGATGAATGTTCTGGCGATTGAAGGTGCTTCCCATAACATCAAGGTGAACACGCTGGCACCAGCGGCTGCTACCCGTTTGACCAATACCATTCCTGGGCGAGATGAGGACCTGACCAATGTTGATCCAGCTCGTGCGCCGGACCTCGTGACGCCAGCGGTATTGTTCATGTGTCGTGAAGATGCGCCTACCAACAAAACCATTATGGCCAGTGGCGGTAACTTTGCCATTGCCGGTATCTTCAAAAATGATGGCGTCGCCTATGGTGTTGACGCAACGCTTGAGCGTTTGTTGGCTGACGAAGATCAATTGCTGGATATGAGTGATGCGCACGAAGGCTGGAATCGAGCAGGTTCCGCCGCACGTTAGCAATCGATTCGATAGCGGCGAGCCATTGGCTCGCCGCTATAGTTATAGTCTTTGAGTCAGGTGCGAGTGTGTTGCCAGACGGTGAACGCCGAAGCGTGATTTTCGTCGACGTGATGGTGTTCGATGATCTCGCTCGTGTAATGGCTGAAATCCATAGCCGGTAAAAAAGTATCCCCGTTTACCTCAGTGTGGACGATGGTTTCGACCACTCTCGATGCCTGTGATAGTCCCTCCGAAATTAACTTCACGCCACCAATAATAAAGTACTCTGCGCTGTAATCTGCGGCAATCTGTAGTGCGGTGATCAGGTCGGTCGTTAAAATCATTGGTGCTGGTAAAACATAATCAACCTGACGACTAACGACAATGTTGAGCCTGTTAGGCAAGACACTGTGGTGGTCTTCATAGCTGCGCCGTCCCATGATAATGGCTTTGCCATCAGTGATGTTGTTGAAACTGGCGAATTCATCTGGCAAGTTCCAAGGTAGACGACCCTGGTGACCAATGCAGTGATTTTCACTGCGCGCGTAAATGATCGATAAGGCCAAACAGTTCTCCTGAAAATGAGCAGTGGTATGTGGGGTATTTTTGGCAAAAAAAAGCCGGAACTGATTCCGGCTTTTACAGGGACTTGCTAAGGGATTACTTCTTTGCGTGAAGTATGACCTGCAAATCATCATAGCCCTTGACGAAGCTTGACTGTACTCGGCTTGGCTCACTCAGCACTTCCACAAACTCGAAGCGCTTCATGATTTCTTCCCAGACCGTGCGCAGTTGCATTTCGGCTAAGCGGTTGCCCATGCAGCGATGCAGGCCGAAACCGAATGACATGTGATGGCGTGAACGATCGCGGTCGATGAGGAATGCATTGGGATTATCAATGACTTCTTCATCACGGTTTGCCGAAACATACCACATGATGACCTTGTCACCTTTCTTGATGTGCTTGCCACGTAGAACGTAATCTTGGGTTGCCGTGCGGCGCATATGAGCCAGGGGTGTTTGATAACGAATAATTTCCGATACCATGCTGGGGATCAAATCGAGGTTGTTACGTAGCTTGGCATATTCACCAGGATTCTTGTTGAGGAAATAGACACCGCCAGACAGGGAGTTACGTGTGGTGTCATTGCCGCCAACAATCAGCAGTATCAGATTGCCGAGATACTCCATCGGGTCCATGTTCTGAGTTTCTTTGCCATGCGCTAGCATCGAAATCAAATCATTGCCTGGGGGTTGATTGACCCGTTCATTCCACAGACCGGTAAAAACCTCTAGGCACTCGAGTAATGCGGCTCTTCGCACGTCTTCCGGCGTTGTACCGCCAGAGAGCACCGACGATGTCGCCATGTCTGACCAGTAGGTCAGTTTTCGACGATCTTCGAAGGGGAAGTCAAATAACGTCGCGAGCATTTGGGTAGTCAATTCAACAGACACAAGATCAACCCAGTTAAAGGCTTTGCCGATGGGTAGCGCGTCGAGAATTTCACCGCAACGTTGGCGAATAATGGGCTCTAATAACGATAAGTTCGTGGGTGCAACCACGCCCGTGACGGTTTTGCGCTGAATATCATGTTTCGGTGGGTCCATCTGAATAAAGCTGCTGGTTTTGAAATCATTCTGCCGTTCAGTAATGGTGATGCCGCCGACCTCGGAAGAAAAAACCTCATGGTTCTTTTCAACTTCCATAATGTCGTTAAATTTCGTGACCGACCAATAAGGGCCATAGGCGCTTGCTTTACAATAATGGACGGGGTCTTCTTTACGCATGCGCTCGAAGTAGGGCCAGAATGCATCAGCCTTAAAGAGCATGGCGTCTGAAACATCCATGTCTTCAAGGGGCATGGTGAGTGGATCTGGAAACTCCGGTCTGCTGATGGCTTCGCTCATCTGGTTCTCCTAGTATCTGCGGCGACTTGTCGGGATCCCGTCGAGGTCATAATTGATGACCTTCGCTGCCCCAAGACTGAACTGTCTAGTTTGAAACGTTAAGATTAGAGCTAAAAAGGATTGCCGACCATAGCCAATGATGCCATGATTTTGTTATTTGGTGCCAAACGGACAATATATTATGGATTTGATGCCATCGGCCTACGCGCTCAATCTGATCGAGGTGGCGCGCCAGCAGGGGATCGATCTACTGGAAGCAACGGCCCTGAGCTTGAGTGAGCTGGAGGCGGACGTCTATATTCCGCTGTCGGTCTATCTGCGGGTGGTGAACAGCTTCGATCGGCTGAGTCCCGATGATGCTTGGGCCTTTGATTTTGGCCAGCGGCTTGGCATTAATGCCCATGGTGCGTTGGGGCTGGCAGCGGTTAGCGCGTCTACGGTTGGTGCAGGCATGATCAGTTTGTGTCGATATCTTCGAACTCGCACCTGTTCACTGGATGCAACGACGATGTTGTCTGGTGAGGACCTGATCGGTGAGTTTATTCACAATGCCGAGCTGGGGCGCCAACTTCCCCATGCCTGTGAAACGGTAGCGATGATCGTTCAAAATTTCCTAACAGCCACAACGGGGCGCGTTAGTTTGCCATTGCGCTGGCGCTTTCCTTACTCAATGCCCGCCCATGGGCATCGCTATACTGATTTCCTTTGGGGCAAGGTCGAGTTCGGCGCAACTACCATGCAGGTCGTCCTGCCTGGTGCGCTGGTGAAGTTGTCTTCCCTGCTTAAAGACCAAGCCTTGTCGGCAGCGGCTGAACGCAAGTGTGCCGAATTGCTGCAAACCCTGTATGCAAATCCTGACGTTGAGGCTGTCAGGTCGGTGCTGAACAAAGCCTATGGTTCGCGGGTGCGAGAAAGCCGGCCAACGACTCGGATTCCGACGGCACCAGAGGTTGCGTTGAGTTTGCATATCTCTACCAGAACCTTGATGCGGCGTTTGCACGCGGCTGATTCCAGTTTGAAGCTGATCAAAGATCAGTTGGCGACGTCGTATCTGCGAGAAATGCTCAGTGTAGGAGAGTATTCTGCCAGTGAAATGGGGCAGCGATTAGGCTATGACAATCCTGGGAATTTCACCCGCGCCTGCAGGCGTATGTTGGGTGACACCCCTCAGGCATTGTTGCGTGCCGCGCGCCAGTAGTTTTATTGCGGTCGAGCTCGATTGCTTTGATGCTGCTGGGGTTAACAAATGCCCTGTTGTCGTAAGCTGGCTATCTGACTTTCGTTATAACCTAGAGACGTCAACACCGATGTGGTGTCCTGCCCAAGTATCGGTGGCGTGTTTCGCACCGTGGGGCCATCAGCATCAAGCAGATAGCCCGCCTTAACAACGGTGAAGGCCTTAGTGCCATCAATCGGATGGGGCAGCGTTTCAAAGACTTCGCGATAGTCGAATTGCGGGTCTTTGATGACTTCTGCTAAGCCCCTGATCTCAGCCGTTGGAATGCCGACGGCTGATAATTTGATCATCCAGTGTGAAGTCGTTTCCAGCTTGATCAGGTCGATCATGGCCTGGCTGACTTCGTTGTAATTATCGAGCCGGGCTTGAGGGCTGGCGAACGCCTCGAGCTCAAGCAGGTGTGGTGCCTCAAGGGCGGCAAATAATTTTTCGACTTGTGGCTGACGCAAGGCGACGATCTGAACAAAACTATCTTTGGTGGCGAACACGTTTGCGGTGGGTTGGAGTGTGGGCGACGCGTTACCCATCAATCCGAGCAGGTTGCCTTGATTCAGAAAATTACTGTATTGCGGTGCTTGCATCACGATGGCGGTATCCATCATTGCAACATCAATCCGCTGGCCTAATCCGGTATTGGCCCGTCGAAACAGCGCGGCGGAGATGCTAAAGGCAGTGTTCAAACCCGTCGACATATCGACTGGCATATAACCGGTTCTAGTGGGCCCGGTTTGTGCGTGGCCATTCTGCGACATCATGCCAGATGAAGCCTGTATGGCGCCATCGTAAGCGGCTTCGCCAGCTTTGGGTCCGGTTTGGCCGTAGCCGGTGACTGAACAATAGATTAGATCAGGCTTTATCGCTTTCAAGTCGTCATAGCCAAGCCCCATACGCTCCATGGTGCCTGCCTTGAAGTTCTCGACCAGAACGTCAGTGGTGGCGATCAGCTGTTTGATGATCTCGACTGCCTGGGGTGTTTTCAGGTTGAGGGTCAGACTTTGCTTGTTCAGATTCATGGCGAGAAAGGAGGGTGAAAGGCCTTGGTCCTCGCCGATATTCATCAAACCTCGAGTTTGATCGCCACCCACGGGCTGTTCGATCTTGATGACTTCAGCGCCAAGCAAGGCGAGTTGCATGACCGCAAAAGGTGCGGCGAGCACCTGCGAAAAATCAATAATTCGAATACCTTCAAATGCCTGTGGCATGAAAACTCCCTATTCATTGTGGCTACATGAGTCGATGAGCGAGTTCACGTCCTTGTGCGCACCTATCTCGCATTAATAGGCCGTCAGTCGGATTAATTAACTGCGTTAATCTTGGCTTCAGTGAGTACTTTCCCCGCGCGCAATAGCGCGATGGCGCGCCAAGGATCTGCAGCGACCACGAATTCGTCGTCCCAAAAAATCGGGCGCCGAAAATAGACTGAAAGATCGAAAGATTGACATGACTGCTGTTCGTAGAGCGTATGGATTAAGTAATGCACTCCCATCCCGCCGCCAATAATCGGCGCACGAAATCCCGCCTTGTTTGCAGCTGCCAGCTCATAGTGAATGCTGTTGCCCTCCAGGGAATAATCCTTCACCTGTTGGGGCGTCAATGAGTAGGCGCCGAAACGGGTAAGCTCGTCGACATTATCGATCACCGGCGCAGGTCGTTCTCCTGCGCCTCGGTTTGTGGCTGACTCAGAACCTGTTTGTCGCGCTGGCCGCAGAGAGGTGCGCGGCGCGCTGATCGCTCGCCGGCCATCCTGGTCTTCAAACCAGACATCAGTTTCAATTCGTTGGCCGCGGGGAACCGCCGTGACTTTGCTGATAAAGCCGCGAGCGATTAGCGGTTCGCCAAGGCGTACCGGACGATGTTGCACCAGTCGGGTCAGCATATTGACGTTACCTTCGGCGCTGATGCCGTTATTGATGCCGGCGCGAATGCCAATGGCGATAAAAAATGCCGCATCAACGAAACCGTCCAGTGAGCCACTGTCCAGCCCGCAAGCCGCCAACTTTGCCGACTGAAATGCTTCGCTTACCACAACCTCTTCGGGTGTGAATTCAAAGCCTGATACGGGTTCCTGCCACTGGGCATCATTCATCAATCCGTGCCTCTTGTTGCCACTGTTTGATTGTGTTTTTTCGATCTTGTTTGATCTTGCCTGTCTTCGACAGGCTGGCCAGTGTCTCTCCGGGCAAGGCAGCTGTCTGGTCTATGGGGTCGTGGTATATAGTATGGGTTGATCTTTATAGCATGTCTTACGTTACGCTGCGCGCCTGCGATATATCCGTTGATAGTGTCTTAGCTGCCATGAAATAGTGGAATGCACTCCACAGATTGACTAAGGAGAACAGCATCAATGAGTAGCGCAATGACTCCTGGCCATATTCTGCGCTGAACACGTCGCTGAGTATGCCGACGGCCTGAGGACCGATGCCAAGGCCAATGATGTTCAGCAGGAATAAACAGATGGCTGCGGCCACGGATCGCATCTCGGGTTTGACCAGGCTCTGGACCATGGCAAATGTTGGCGCGAGATAAAAGCCGCCGAAGAATGCCGGGATCAAGTAGATGAACATGGCGGGTAAAAATTCCGCGGTGAGAAAAAACCAGACCAAAAAGGGTACCAGGCCGGCTTTGCCGATGGCGACTACCCAGGCGAACCAGCGTTCGTCCCGTCGACCTAAAACGTCAGCCAGTTTCCCGGCACTAAAAGTACCGATGCCACCGACCACGCCGGACATCAATGCCAGGGTAAAACCGACTTCCGTTTGACTCAGACCGTGGGAGCGAACGAAGAAGGCGGGTAGCCACAGGACCATGCCATAGCCGACGAAGCCGGCCAGCGAACTGCCGAAGACTACATGCCGGGTTGCTGGGGTGCGCCACATATACCGCGCCACATCCCAAAAAGGGGGTGCCTTGGCCATTGTGGTCTGCTCATCCGACTGCCCTCGAATGGGTTCCTTTAATGTGAACCTAACAAGCAAGGCGAGCAGCAGGCCGGGCAAGCCGACCGCAACGAATGTCATTCGCCAACCCCAGTGTTCGCTCATCCAGCCGCCACCCAAGTAGGCAATGAGCAAACCGAGATTAACACCCAGGGCATAGATGCCCATGGCGGTGCCGCGCTGCTTTAATTCAAACATATCTGAGATCATCGAGTGCGATGGCGGACTCGAGCCTGCCTCGCCGATGCCAACACCGATACGCATGAGGGATAGCTGTAAAAAGTTCTGGGCGTAGCCGCAGGCGACGGTCATGGCGCTCCAGATCGTGATGGCGATGGTGATGATATTGCGACGATTGCGGCGGTCTGCCAGCATGGCGATGGGCATACCGAGGGTTGCGTAGAACAAAGCGAAGGTCAGGCCGATCAGAAAGCCCATCTGGGTGTCTGATGCGCCTAGGTCATTCTTGATGGGCTGCAGCAAGATGCCCATGATCTGCCGGTCCACATGACTCGAGGTAAAGACCAGAACCAACACGCCCAGGGCGTACCATCGATACCAGGGCGCGGTAGAAATGCGCTGAGTGCTTGTCGTGTCGGTGCTGTCAGTCATGGGTTGCTCACAATGATTCAGGGGCTGTTGTAGTTTGAAAGCGAGTGCCAGATCAGCATTCAAAAAATACTATTTGCCGCGATCTGGCAGTCAGTTAGCATCAACTGGCCTTCAATTTCTGCATGATCTCCTGCTGATGATTGGCGTCTCTGGCGGCGAAATTTGCGGTGGTGCGATCCACAACATCACCGAAGCGCTGTTTGAATAAGTTCACTGCTACGTCAGTCTCACCCACTAGGGCGAATTGATCGAGGATCTCATCGGTGATGAGAGCGCCCATAGCATCCCATTGACCGACTTTCGAGAGGCGATTAAGTTCGAGTTGCAGGTCGCCCCAACCGTGTACGGCAAGCACCGGTTTGTACGCCGGCGTTGATCCATAGAAGGCGATCTGTTTGCAGACAGCTGCTTTGGTTGCGTTAAATTCTTCCTCAGTGCGGCCGGTAACGACGAAGCCGGGATAAGATATTTCGAAATTTTCACGACTTCGGCCCGAAGCAGCCAGACCCTTTTCTAGGGCGGGTAATGTCACCTCGCGCAGATATTTCTCCGTCGTGAAGGCATGCAGAATAACCCCGTCGGCCACTTCTCCGGCGACCTGTGTCATCAGCGGACCGACTGCCGCAAGAATGACTCGAGGCGCCCCATAGGTATTGTCCGTCGGCGTGAACATCGGGGTCATCAGGCTGTGAGTGTAATAGTCGCCGCGGAAGTTCAAGAGTTCACCCTCGTACCAGCAAGACCAGATAGCCCGCATCGCCAGAATAAACTCACGCATCCGTTTAGCTGGGTCAGACCAGGGCATGCTGAAACGTTTGGTAATGTGGGGTTGAATTTGGGAGCCCAGTCCCATCACGAACCGACCCTTGGACAGGCTGTTCAGGTC
>JABMOJ010000547.1 GCA_013204195.1 SAR86 cluster bacterium | reverse complement strand
GCGTAATAGTCACGCAGGTAATCATCACTGTCGGGATCCACATAAACGGGCTCCACCACCTCGGCATCGGGGTCTGGCACTGGGTCATCGGTAGAGGCGCTCATATCGAGCAGAAACAGTGCCGAGACGTCTCGAACCTTGCGCTGCTTCTGCACATAAATTCGCTCTTCAGGACTCAAGCCGGCTTTGCGATCAACAATCGCCTCGATGGCTTTCTCCATATCCAGCTCTTCGCCATCCAGCTGGCCTCTGACCTTGGCCAGCATCTCGGGCCGCAGCATATTCAGCTGACGTCGAACCCGTGCTCCCAGACCCCGCAGTGATTGCAATGCCTCATCAACAAACTCGGGGTCTTCATCAACTTCACGAATCTCAAATAGCGTACACCAGCGACGCCGATAATCGTTAATGACAAAGTCCCACTCGTCGTAATGAAATTCACGGGCACTTTGCGGCGCCACCCTGCCCGCTAACAATGCCTTGAGCGTTGCCTCGTCATCCGCCGCCGTCTCTTTTTTGGTCTGCTCACTGATTTCGTCAGGCAGACGATCCATTTCTTTGAGCAACATACCGGCGCCTTCAAGCTCCGCTTGCTTCATCTTATCGACGTCAACATCACCCGGATTGAGCATCATGCTCATACCCATCTTCTCGGCATCGTCGTCAACCAGGTCCAGGTCATCGTCGGCAAGCAAGCCAAGCTGTAGATTGACACTGATGGTATCCGGCTCGATCACACCCCGAAAACTCACTTGCTGAGGCACTTCCAGCCAACAACTTGGCTCATCTGCAGCGGGACTCAGACGGACGATCAATGCATAGCAATCTCGAACTGCCGCCATCGTGTTCCACACCGACGCACCCACAACTCGCAGGGTTTGGGTCAAGCGTCTAATCTCTGGCGCATCAGCGTCATCAGCACGCTGCGACTGAGGCGCTTCATCGGCGTCAAGGCCTGCGCGAACAATCGTCTCTAGGCATCGACCCGTGTCGGTAGCGGTGATGACAGTCTCACGCCGCGCCAGGGCATCGCCTTTCAGCCAGTTGAAATCACTGCCACTGCCTCGATACGTATTGGTGACTTGCCAGTCGACTCGCGCGTCTTCAAGCAGCTGAAATAACAGTGACGCCAGGCTTGGATTGTTGAAGCGTCGAAAATAGGCAGTAAACGCCAAGGGATTATTTTCAAACCGAAAATCAAATGTACCGAACTCATAAAAACCCAATTGATGCAGCAGCGCAACTTTGTAAAATCGAAAGTTTTGATCACGGCTCGCATAGTCACTGGCGAGTTCCGGCAAGACAATCACTGTGCCATCGGTGCCGGCCAGGGTCTGCCCCTGCGCGTCAGGATCGTTACGACCCACTAGCCGCAGGCGAGCGCCGACGAAGGCTTCGGTATAGAACTGCAACAAGCGCAGGCAATCCTTGAGTTCCACCTGACCGCACAACGCCGCCAAATGCTCTACTGAACTGGACGATTCAAGACCAAGATAGGCCATTGCCGTAGGATGCTGGCGGGCACCAAAGTCGAAAACACCACTGAGCCAGGCATCCAGAATGCGCCAATCATTCATTGGTAGGTTAGGTACTGAGGCCACTAGGGTCTCTGCCAGGCGCACATCATCTAGACGCTCCAGCAATTGTAGAAGGTGCTCCCGCTCTTTGTTCGCCATCAATGGCAAGCTAGACATCAAACCGTTGAGCCAGGTTGTGACGGGATAGTCACC
Source organism: SAR86 cluster bacterium (assembly GCA_013204195.1). Classification (GTDB taxonomy): domain Bacteria; phylum Pseudomonadota; class Gammaproteobacteria; order Pseudomonadales; family Azotimanducaceae; genus UBA4582. The sequence continues at coordinate 521 of JABMOJ010000547.1, read as the reverse complement.
GCCAGCATATTTCAACACCAGCAATGTCACTCGCGGCAGTTGATCTTTGGGCAGAATATTCGCTAGCTGCTCGTGAATGCGCAAATAATCGAAAGCGGCAGCTGACGACAAGCCATGCAACTGACCGATCGTGTGCCAAGATACCCTGGGGGCCGACTGAGTCAGAGCGATAAGCTGGAGAATATCCGCGCGCTCTTGGGTCACGACCGTCTCGGCAATATCGAGCCAGTGCGCCAGGTCTGTCTTGGTCTCGTGCAAGGCCACGGCGAAGGCTGTTTTGAAATAATCGGCAACCAGGTTGGCTGCGTGGGTATATTTAAGGGTCAGGATGTCACCGGTCTTCTCCACAGCCGCCAACTGGCCAGTGGCGCCATGCGCTAACAAAGATCCTACGCCGCGAAAATAGCTGACACCAGGCTCAATGGAAAATCCCGATAGGGACAGACCATAACGCCCAACCCCCAACAACCTGGCACTGCCACCTTCGGCCACCAGATCCATGGTCAAACCCATATAGAGAT
>JABMOJ010000047.1 GCA_013204195.1 SAR86 cluster bacterium | reverse complement strand
GGCGAAGGCATCGCAATCGAAGGGGATAAGGCATCTGTCAGCGGCAATCAGCGCCGACAGGCTGTAGAAATTCAGCGCTGGTGGCGTATCAATAAAGATTTGGTCGTAGCTGTTTTCCAGCGTTTGGAGAAACGCCCGCAATTTGTAAATTTTGTGGCGGGATTCAAGCTTTTGCTCCAGATCCAACAATACTTGGCTGGCGGAGATCAGTGATAGGTTTTCGAAGTCGGTGCGACGAACAAAGTCTTCTGGCTGATAGTCTCGGTACTTAAAGGCAATTTGGGATTCAAAAAATTCGGCGATACCGACGACGTCGTCTTTGCCATTATGGCCCAGGTAACTGGTGGTGTTAGCTTGCGGGTCCAGATCAACCACTAGCGTCGAGGTCCCCTGGCTGGCGGCGATGGCCGCGAGGTTACAAGCAATAGATGATTTGCCGACGCCGCCTTTACGGTTAAACACTACACGAATCATGGGTGCCCTCAAGCTTAGGAAATGCTTATTGTGCACTGCACGATGGAAGAGGTAAAGGCGGAATTGTGGACGGTAGCCGGTCTAACTCGCACGACATTAGGTTAGACCTCAGAAGTATCACATCTCCTGCTGTTGGGCCTGAAAAATTGTGCCAACCTTCGTCGGCGGCACTTGGCAGGGACGTGGATCATGGCGGGCCCACTTGGCGGCTTTGCCTCGAATCAACATTTCCCCATGGGGTTGCTTGCGTACCAGGTCGGTATAGGCGAAGGCATCAGCCGTGGCGTAAGTCTGCAGCAACAATGGTCGTTTTTTATCCGACAGGTTCGGCAGGGACCCATGAACTGTTCGGCAATTGTGGATCGTAACGGTGCCCGCACGGCCCACGGGAAATACCGCATTTTCGGCGTGTAGACTGGGTATGTCGGCGTCTTTGATATGCCCGGTCCAGCGCTCGCCGTCATACTGGTCATACAGATCAGATAGATGGCTGCGGGGAATAAAACCCATTTCACCCTGGCCCTGGACAACATCCTCAAGATACACGCCGATGGTGATCAAGTCGTAGTTGGTATGGGGCCAGAATTGAATATCTTGATGCCACTTCACCGCTTCGCCACCGTGGGCCCACTTGAAGTTGAGCTTGCCATGATGAAATTTGATATCAGGCCCGAGAAGTGCCTCGGCCAGATCAACAATTTCTGATTGCGCGGCGAACTCCCAGTAGGTGGGATGCTGGTCTACAGGGCTGTTGAGGCGTCGCAGCCGAGGCTGGCTGCTCGAGTGGTCTGGTTCTACATCAAATTGTTGATTCGACGCCGCCACGGATCGGCTTTGATCGACGAATTCGGCGGTGACTTGATTGAGCTTTTTTAGCCAAAGATCGGAAACAAACTCTTCGAGGACCACATAGCCTTCTTCCAGGTAATGCTGTTTCTGCGCGGTAGTCAGCAAAACAATCTCTCCACTCAATGAATCCTGTTCAACTCTAGCAGTTCGTTAGCGCCGACTCTAGTGAGTGAAGGGCTAGTCCCCAGCGCCCAGCAAGCTAATTGGAATGCTTGTGTTTAAGCATGACCTATAAGATAGTCAGGTGTGCTCGCTGATTTGGATAAGCTCTATGCCCAAGCCGTCATTCTTTGCCTACTTGCGTCATCGCGAAATTGATTTCGTGCCCACCGGTAGATTACGTTGGTGGCTGCTGGGTTTAATCGTCTTGGGCTGGGCGGTGGAGCAGTATGAGGCTCTGAAAAATGGCCCAGTGCTGGTGTATATTCTTGCCGACTTCGACAAGTCGCTGGTGGAATGGGGGCAGGTGGCGGCAGTGGCCGGGCTGGTGTATAGCGCCGGGGCGATAATTTTAAGTCGAGTGGCCGATCGGTTTGGCCGCCGGCCCCTCATGATTTGGCCTGTATTTGCCTATGCGGTGATCTCCGTGCTCGGCGCCTTGTCGCCCAATTTCTGGACCCTGGCATTTCTCTTTACCGCCGGCAGTTTTCTAATGGCGGGTATGAATCCAGCGGTACATGCAGCGTCTCGTGACCTGACGCCACGGATGGGCCGCGCCATGGTGTACGCCTGGGTATCACTGGCCTTTACTATCGGCGCCTTGATGTCGACGGCGGTCGCCGCTCAAACCCTGCCCATCTGGCCGGGCTGGCGCTCTCAGTATTGGATTGCGGCCGTTTTGGCCACAGTGACAGCCTTGTTGATTTACGTTTTCTATCGGGATTTGAGTTTGCGTATTCGCGGCCAAATCCTGAAGTCCGAACTTGAAACGCCCGAATTAGCGCTAACGGGTGCCTCGCCCGAGGCAGTCAATGCTTATGATGATGGGCGGCTGGTATACCGCAGTGTCCGCTTGTGGCTCTTGTCACTGGTGATTGTCTTCTGGGCGCTGACATACGTTACCGTGTCGGGTTATGTCCCCACCTATCTGGTTCAACACCATCGCCTAGATCCCGCCCATGCCGCGGCGGTGACGTCCTATTTTTGGATCGTCTTTACCGTCAGTGTGTTTATTTCAGGGTGGTTGTCCGACAAGTTTCTGGTGCGCAAGACCGTGACGGCCTTTGGTGGCGTTACAACGGGTCTATGCTTTTTTGTCGGTGCCAACTTGGCCGTCGATGTCTCCGACACCATCTTGATTCTGGTCTGGTCAATGACCGGATTTTTTGCTGGCTTCATCTATCCGTCATGGTGCGCCATCTATTCAGAAACGGCCGAGAGCATCAGTCCTCATGGCGTTGGTCGAGCCTTTGGGATTACCGCAACCCTGTCACCCATTGCTGGTTTGTTTTTGAATCTGGGCTTACCGCAGGTGGTGAATCACTGGGGCTGGTCAACCTGGATGATGATTGCGGGCGGCTGCTGTTTTTGCGTGGCGGCATTAGTCGGAGTTGGTAAGGGCCCTTGGTGGGTGACCCGGGAGCCCCGAAACGATGAACCTGCACTTGCGGCTTGATGGGGAGGGGCTAGCGTATCAAGGTTAGCGGGCGAGCAGTGCCGCCACCTGGTGGAGTCCATCGTAAGGTAAAAAGTCCGCGCAGCGGTTTTCAATCGCGATCAAAGACAATCGATCAGCCAACTCATTGCCTTCAACCCCCGCGTGCGCCTTGATGTGGTCGATATCAACTTTGCCACCCAAGGCTAAGTAGTCATCGTGCATCTGCATGATCAATTCGCGATTCGCCAGCTCTCCGACCTTCTTCTGCCAGCCTCTGGCTTTCCAGCCGAGAGCCCAGGTCGTCATGGCGTTGATGCTATACATCGAGTCGCACAATATCTGTACGCTAAAGCCGGCTGCTAACCGGGTATGGGCGATCAGCATTGCCTGATGTAAAGCATTCAGTTCGGCGGTGTTATTGGTCCCGGCGAGTTGATATAAGCCATAGTGCATCTCAACCAATGTCGCTTTTTGATAAACAACAAGGCCGGAACCGGAAGGGCCTGGATTGGGATCACAGCCACCATCGCAGTAAATGGTAATATCCACATCGGGATTGATCACTCGCGCCGGATTCAGCGATTTAGTGG
>JABMOJ010000546.1 GCA_013204195.1 SAR86 cluster bacterium | reverse complement strand
GCTCCTAGCTGGTTCAGCGCCTTGATGCGTGGTGCACCCTCGTGCTGCAGCCAGCAACGCGCCTGATGTTCTGCATCGCTGCCAGTGAGGTGGTGTTCCTCCGGCTGATGATGCTCGCAGACGGCCATTGCGTAAGGGCAGCGGGCAAAGTAACCGCAACCCGTCGGCGGATGAAACAGATCGGGTGGGCTGCCAAGGATCGGCGTCAGTGTTTTCTTGCCGTCGCGCTTGTTGGTGGGCATCGCTTCCTTTAGGCCGAGCGTGTAGGGATGACTAGAGCGATAGAAAATATCGTCGACACTGCCTGACTCGACGATCTGGCCCGCATACATCACCGCGACCTGATCTGCCATACGAGCGACGACTGCCAGGTCGTGGGTAATTAAAATGATCGACATGTTCTCGGTCCGCTGGAGTTCAGCCATCAATTCGAGAATCTGTGCCTGAATGGTCACATCAAGGGCTGTCGTCGGCTCATCAGCCATCAGCACCGACGGGTTGCACGCGAGGCTCTGAGCGATCATGGCCCGTTGCAGCATGCCGCCGGAAAATTCGAAGGGGTACTGTTTGGCGCGCTTGGCGGCCTCGGCTATTTTGGTCTTATCGAGCAGTTCCACCGCTCGACGTGAGGCATCTGTGTAACTCATGCCGCGATGGACCATCAGCGTCTCGGATATCTGGTCGCCGATGGTCATGGTCGGATTCAGAGAAGTCATCGGGTCCTGAAAAATCATGCCGATTTTAACGCCTCGAAACCGGTTGGCCTCTTTTGGCGGTAAGCCCAGAATATTTTCACCGTTGAGTTTCGCTGTGCCGCCCGTAATTTTTCCCGGTGGCATAGGAATAATACCCATGATGGCCTGGACAGTGACGGACTTGCCGCAGCCAGACTCGCCCACAATAGCCAGGGTTTCGCCGCGATTGACATCAAAGCTGACGCCCCGGACCGCCTTGACCGTGCCGCCATAGGTCGCGAATTCAACGCTGAGATCCTCGACTTCTAGTATCTTATCCGACATGTATGCTTACCTTGACCGCATGCGAGAATCGAGTGCCTCAGTCAGGCCATCCCCGAGAAGATTAAACGCCAGCACCGTGATGCTAATGAACGTCGCAGGAAAGATCAGTTCATGGGGGTGGCTTAACATGGTCTTGACGCCCTCGTTGCACATAGAGCCCCATGACGGTGTAGGAGGCGCAACGCCCATGCCGATAAAGGATAGGAACGCTTCAGTAAAGATCGCGCCAGGCACGGCGAATGTCAGCGTGACCAGAATGACGCCCATGGTATTAGGCAGTATATGCCGAATAATCAGGTAGCTGTCTTTGGCACCCAACAGGCGAGCGGCATCAATGTAGCCGTTATTTCTAATCTGCAGAACTTGGCCGCGAACCAGTCGCGCAGTGCCTGGCCAGCCCAGCAGCACCAGTGCAATCAACATGGGCAGGACTCCGCTCTCCCCCGGGCCGATGCCAAAAGCGATCTTGAACAAGATCATAAACAGCAGGAATGGCAGTGCCACGACAAAGTCGGCAAAGCGCATGAGCAGAGCGTCTAACTGGCCGCCGAAATAACCGGCGAAGCCGCCATAGAGAATGCCGAACATCACGAACAGAAAGGGCGCGCAGATGCCGATAAAGAGCGAAACCCTGGCCCCCTGCATCAACCGGGCTAACATGTCGCGGCCCAGATAGTCGGTGCCAAATGGGTGAAAGCGCAGGGACAGAGGGTCGCCAATCTGGATCTCAGTGTCAGCGTCAATCAAACCGCGTTGTGTAGCTTCGTCGCGGGTGATAGCAATGGTGGGTAACACCTTAATGGTGGTGTAGATGTTGGCCTCATCAAAACCATCGGTGGGCACAATGGAGTAATAATAGTCTCGCTGTTCCAAATTCAGACGATCTTCGTAGCTGATCTCATTGCCGCCCAGGGTGGTAGCCAGAGGTAGGCCCAGATCGTTAATGCCCTCTGGGGCATGTTGGTTGCGGTAAATACTGTAGCCGCCGGCGCCTACAACAGGCTCCCAGCGCAGGCGAATCTGTTGAGTTGTCGGTTCGCCCAGGGGCTGAACGCCAGTGGGTGCTGGCATCAGGTCAACATCCACGTAGGTCTCGGGTTCGCGGGGGAAGTCGTCAAGAATAATGGGCTGCCAGCGCTCATAAGGGTCCGCGAGCAAGGCGCGCTTGGGAAAGGACGGCGCCTGGGAGATCTGATTCAGGTCTTGAAGTGCTGGGTCGACCTGCCAGAGCAGCGGCCCCGCCAAGGTGAACAAGGCCAGACTCACAACGATATACAGAGAGATGATCGCTCGCGTATTCTGTTTCAGGCGAATCCAGGCGTCTTGCCAATAGGACAGCGACGGCCTGGAAAGCTGCTCGACACTGTGTCCATGGCTGGCTGGCGTGTAGTCAGGGGTAAAGCTGGGGGCGATACTATCACTCATCTATTGCAGCCTCACTCGTGGATCGACAAACCCATAAATAATATCAACCAGGATAACCATCAGGACCAAGAAGGCACCGAAAAACACCGTCGTACCCATGATCACTGTGTAGTCCAGCTGTTGCACCGCTTGCACGAAGTAACGGCCCAGACCGGGTATCGCGAACACCAGTTCAACCACGAAGCCGCCGGTGGTGATGGCGGCGATCGATGGCCCAAGGATGGTAATCACGGGCAAAATGGCGTTGCGCAGCTGGTGCTTGAAGAAGATTCGCATGGGCGACAAACCCTTGGCTTTGGCGGTCTTGATATAGTCCTCGTTGACAATTTCGAGCATGGAGGAGCGCATCAGGCGAGTCAGCAGTGCCATGGTGCCGAGTCCCAGCACCATCGACGGCATCAGCATATGAGAGAAAGTCCCCCAGCCGGCGACGGGGATCAGGGAGAATCCAAGTAGACTGTTGATGTTGACGAGCATCAGTTGGCCCAATGCAGCGAACACGAAGCTGGGTACGGAGATGCCGAGTATCACCAGAAACATGATGATGATATCGGGTAGACGATTGCGATAAATCGCGGTCAAGGCGCCCCAGATAACGCCGCCGGTTGCGGCAAAGAAAATGGCTAGCAGTCCTAGCGTCGCAGAGACAGGGAAGTGGTCGCGAATGATATCGTTGACGCGCCGATTTTGCTGAGTGAAAGAGATGCCAAAATCGCCCTGGAGCATATTGCCCATAAAAATGAAGTACTGCTCAACAACAGGTTTATCTAAGCCGTATTTGACCTCAAGGTTTTTTCGAATTTCAGCAGACACGGCTTTGTCGTTCATCAACGGATCGCCGGGTACCATATGCATGGCCATAAATGTCGCTGTCGCGATAAACCAGACAGTAATTATGCCTGCCAGCAATCTTTTCAGGGTGTACGCTAACATGAGCCAGACCTTTGCTTAACGACCGCTATTTTGTTTGATTGGGCTTGACCACTTGTGCATAAGTGAAGTCCGGGTCGGCACCCACAACACGCCTGACAACCCCACGCAGTTCGGGGTGCAGCAGATAAATGACACCCTGCTCATATTGGGGCAAGACAACCGCATCGTCGAATACTATTTGTTGGAGCTTACCCATGGCATCCATGCGTACCTTCGGGTCGGCGCTGTTCATGGCGATTCGAACCTGCTCATCGTAGGCGGGATTATTGTAGCGACCCCGATTATTCAGATTCCACGAGCTGAGTAGGTCGCCAAAGGTCATCACATCATCAAAGTCGGGACCCCAGCCAGCGGCGACTATGTCAAAGTCACCCGCGGTCATCTTGGCCAGGCGTTGTTTAAAGGTTTGAATATCAATTTTGATATCCAGGCCCAGAGTCGATTTGAGTTTGCCTTGCAGGTATTCCGCTTGTTTGGCGGCGGTGGGGCTGTCTCCGACCAGTAGCACGAGGGGTGGCATGGCCGTCAAGCCCAGCTCGGTCTTGGCTTTCTGCAGATACTCTCGAGCCAGGTCCAAGTCCAACGCTGCCTCTGGTGCGCGGTATTCCTGACGGAATTTGTCGGTCTTGCCTTTCAGCCAGACCGGAAACAGACTCTTGCCGGGCAGGTTGCCCGGCGTCGCCAGCACCTTGTTGACCATCTCATCGGGATCAAAGACATGTTGGATAGCGCGGCGCAGGTTCAAGTTGGCGGTGACGCGCTGCTCGCGATGGTTATATTCGAGAAAGAAGACGGTGCCAGTGGTGAAGCGCCGAATACGAAACCGTTGGGTTAGGGCGTCTTTGTAAGTCTCACCATCGAGCGCCGTGCTGACAATTTTGCCGTCGATAAACAGGTTCAGGCGAGAGCGGGTATCGGCAGTAATGTAGTCTGCGTTGATGGCATTGAGGTGGATGTTGTCTCGATCCCAATAATAGGGGTTCTTGGTCATGCGCAATGAGGCACTATGGACCCACTGACTGATCTGGAACGCGCCGTTATACACCAGGTCTTCGGCATCAGCGCCAAAGCGTTGATTTTTGGTTTCGAAAAAGTCCTGGCGGACTGGAAAGTAGGTGACGAACGCCGTGAGCTTATCGAAATAGCCCGTGGGACGCTCAAACCGTATGTGCAAGGTGCGGTCATCAAGGGCTTCGACTCCGAGGGCCGCCGGATCCATTTCGCCCTTGTTAATGGCTTCGCCGTTCAGCAGCGGGTAGAGGATAAAGGCATATTCAGAGGCGGTTTGGGGCTTTAGCGCGTTGCGCCAGGCGAACACAAAATCGTGGGCGGTAACCGGCTGACCATCACTCCACATAGCGTCATCGCGTAACCAGAACGTCGCTTCTGTGTCGCTAACTTCCCAGCGTTCAGCGACGCCCGGCACGATGTTGCCCCGGCGGTCGTAGCGCGTGAGGCCTTCCATCACATGACTCAAGATCATGATGCTGACCTGATCTGTGGCTTTCATGCCATTGAGTTGCGGCGGTTCCTGAGTCATCGCCATCGTGATGGTTTGGGTTTCGAAATTGACGGAAGTCGCCTGTGTTTGGGCCCAGCTAAAACAGGTGAAAGTCAGCAGTAATAACGCTGTCAGGCAATTTTTCATTGATCTCTCGTCATGGCTTATTCGTTAGCAAGTGTAGCATATCTATAATGTTAGGTCTGATCGTGAGACCGCGTTTGATCAACGGCCCTTAGTCGAAAGCCTGGCCTGAATCGACAGTAATACCCGCTTCCGGCGCAAAAGCCCAAGTTGGGTTTCTGGCGCCTCTGAAATCTGGGCAATGTGATAATCTTACAGGTCGAGTCATCAGTGCGCAGACGTTGGCATTGTCTTTGTTGTAGCAATGATCGACAACATCACTGACACACCTGAGCGGTGACAGGATCTTACAGTTCAGTTTTTCAGTAATCAATCACGACTGATGCAGGGCTCGCAGCGTAATCAAGTGGGTATATCAAGCCAGGCGTAGGGTATCGCCAAGTTCTTCGCCAGATCTGGCTTGCTGCCAACTCAAGTCACTACCTGCGCGGCAGCTGAATACCGGTCTGAGTGCATCCCGCTGGCCATTAAAATCCACAATCAGTCAAACGAAGGTTGTGCTTTTCAATCCCTGCCTCGAGCCTGTCAACCAGATTTGCCGCAGCGGGATCAATCATGTCTTAAGTCGCTGGCCGTGCCCGCGGAAGACGTCAGCGATGCGCCGCGTCTGATCTGGGTGCCTGCGAAGTTTGTCCGCAGAAGATGTGAGCCCCGACCCTGAGCGCGCTTCTATCAGGACGCTTTTCTCCGGTAAGGAGCAATAGGACAATGGCGGCGTGACGCAGGTCTGGCTAGCCGGCAGTTTTAAGCAGGTTTGAAACCACCCGTTCTAAGTGTTGCAATGAGTTGCACACTTCGGTCTGGTGGCAGGCAGCGGTGTATTTTTTCATTTCCGAGTCGCCAACGGACCAACTCGAGCGAGGTTCTGGATTTAGCCAGATAACCCGTTTGGCCTTGTCGTACATTTCTCTGAGTATTTCTGAGCGCGCATCACCGTAGTTGTTGCGCGCATCACCCAAAATAATGATAGTGGTCTTGTTGTTCACATCGTCCATGCAATTGTTTTTGAAATCTTGGAACATGCGCCCGTAGTCAGTAGAGCCATTACCATAGTCTCGCATGGTCTTCGAGAGGGCATCTTCAAGACTACTTTCTTCAAACAATTTGGTGACTTCCCCCAGGTCCGACGAAAACGCGAATGAGCGTGCCTTCGGCAAGATGCTGGCGAGGCTGTATAAAAACATCAGCAAGAACCGTGAGTAATTGCTCACTGACCCACTCACATCGCAAATACACATCACTTTCGGTCTATCGACCTTACTGGCTTTCCAGCGCAGGTCGAAAAACATGCCGTCGTATTGCATGTTGTGCCGCAGGGTTTTACGGACATCCAGTTGGCCACGCTTATAGGTTTTGCGGCGTTTTGAATGAATGGCGATAAGCTTCTTCGCCATTTTCAGGACGATTTCCTGCACATCCTTGAAGTTACGTTTCTCCAGGCTGGAGAGTTTGACCTTTTTCAATAATTCTTCGCGAAGCTGCTTGCCTTGCTCGTCTGCGTGGAGAAAAAACTGTCGCTCCACATGGTCTCTGACCCGTTCGCGGAGTTGGTCGCGCGCGACTTTGAGTCTGCCGGCAAGTTGTTGTTC
>JABMOJ010000545.1 GCA_013204195.1 SAR86 cluster bacterium | reverse complement strand
GCCGCCTGGCGGCCCGTGAATGCACCGAACGCCTGGTGGATATCAGCACCGGCGATATGCAGGTCAGCGAGCAACCCCGTTTTAAACACCTGACATTTGATGGTGATTGCAGTCAAACCGACGTGCCCGAGGGCACCACGCTGGCACAGACCTACGGTCCTCGCTACCAACTATTTTTGATCGGTGCCGGCCAGGTCTCTATGTATGTGGCCAATATCGCTCGCACCCTGGACTACCAAGTGCTGGTGTGCGATCCCCGGCCCGAGGTCCTGGCCCAATGGCCTGTGGAAGGCGTGCAATTGATCAGCGACATGCCTGACGATGCGGTCAGACGCTACGCCAACGATTCCTTCTCAGCCATTATTGCCCTGACCCATGATCCACGGATCGACGATATGGGTTTGATGGAAGCCTTGAAAACCGATGCGTTTTTCGTGGGCGCGATGGGCTCCACCCGCACCTCGGCGAAACGCCGCGAACGTCTGTTGCAGCTGGAACTGACCAGCGCTGAGATTGACCGTTTACATGCGCCCGTTGGCCTGCCCATCGGCAGCAAAACCCCAGCAGAGATCGCCGTGGCGATCCTCGCCCAGCTCACGGCCCTGCGCAACCAGCGAGACCAGAATGTGGTGGCCGACTTTCGCCCTCACTTAGCGGTTAGCCAATAGCTTTTAACCAATAGCTTTTAACCAATAGCTTTTAACTCATAGCACCTCAGACTTAGCAGTTAGCCAGTAGCGGCGGAGGCGTTACGGACCGGCAGAATTAGCGCCCCAGACGCCGAGTTGCGCTGTAAGCTAGCTGGACCCGGCAAACTGGCATCGGGGCCACCGCAACGCGGGCTAGCGTGCTTGCTGAACTAAGCTAGTTTTAAACCAAGGCTTTACTGAAGAAACATGGCCCTGAATGAGCCTATTCCATAACAATGGTCAGCATCGACCCAAGGAGCTTTTATGATTGGCGGCATAATTCTCGCAGCAGGCAGCAGCAGGCGTTTTGGCGACGACAAGCGCAAACAAACCTTAGCCTCGGGGCAAAGCATTCTCGAGGAGTCCATTCATAAGGCAGCCAGCGTTCTCGATAAGGTCTTGGTAGTCTTACGCTTTGGGGACCGTGAGTTCGCCCAGCAATTAAGCAGCCGCATCGACAACGATCAGGTTGAATATTACATGGCGCCAGATTCCGCCAAGGGTATGGCTCACAGCCTGGCTAATGCTATACACAAGGTACACGACTGGCAGGGCGCGATGGTCTTTCTGGGCGACATGCCCTTTGTGCAGGCCGAAACTATCGAGTCAGTGCTCGGCGCCTACGAGTTTCACAAGGCAAGCCAACCCATTATCGTGCCCTGTAGAAAGGGTGAACTGGGGCATCCGGTACTGTTTGACGCAGCCTACTTCGACGCCATCGAAGCCCTCACCGGTGACCGTGGCGCCCGCCCCGTGATTGATGCGCATCTCGACAAGGTTCACAAAATCAATCTCGAGGACCCCGGAATATTGCGCGACATTGATACGCCGGCAGATTTAATCGCGCCTAATCGATAACCAGTGGTCACACTCACTCAGGACTCGCCAAGCCGGCTCGCCCAGTCTAGCTTGCTACGACAGACGCCGTAGAAGTTATGTCCCGGTGGGTGAATCAGCTTGAGCTTCTCTTGCTTTTTGCGCACCAGCAGCGACTCACCAGGTTCGATCTCGAACTCTAACTGAGAATCGAAACTGATCTTGGCATTGGTGCCGATATGAGAACCCACAACGATCTTAATTTCAGCGCCGCCAGGAACCACCAACGGCCGACTGTTAAGAGAATGGGGAAACATCGGCACCAGTACAATCGCATCCAGACTGGGGTGCATAATCGGCCCCCCTGCTGACAAGGAATAGGCCGTGGAGCCCGTGGGCGACGAAATAATCAGGCCATCAGAGTGCTGGTTATAGACAAAAGCGCCATCTACGTACAAGTCAAATTCCAACATTCGCGGCATCTGTGCCGAATGGATCAACACTTCATTCAGCGCGCAGGGCACCTCTTTGTTGCCATTGATACTGACCTCACCCTCTAGCAGAAAGTGCTCCTCGGTCGTGTAGTCACCGGCCAGTACCTGGCTGAGTTTCACATCGATATCATCGGGAGATATATCCGCCAGAAAACCCAACCGCCCTCGATTAACCCCAAGAATCGGCACGCCATGAGGAGCGAAGGTGCGCGCCGCGCCCAGGATATTGCCATCACCGCCCACAGCGATCACCAAGTCACATTGGCCGGCCATCGCTTCTTGCGTATAACAGGCACCCGTCTGATCACCCAGCAGGGCATGGGCGGTGTCTTCCATCAATATTTCGATATCACGGGCGCGCAACAATCGCTGAACTCGACGCAATGAGTCTAGCACCAGCTCGCTGCCACTTCTGGCCACCAGCCCTACCCGCTTAAATTTGATCATCACATGTCACCCATCGTTAACGCACAATCCGTACTGGCAGGTCTGCATACCAACTACAAGCCGCTTTATACAGGTTATTGCTCTGCCCCGCGAGTGGCTCTCAAGCATTCTAACCCGTGCTTGGCTTACAACTGAACATAAACTGATGCTCAAACAAAGAGGTTTTATTGGCCTGCCGAAGCGCCAAGGCCTTGCAAATCTCGCCACAACCCGCATCATTGGTCGTACGATCACGAATCTGAGCTTAATCCCTTGACGCCACAATCACCCCAACGGGATCAGCGTTGAAGGTCAAGAGACAGATCAGAGACAGTCAGGAGGCAGGCACCATGAACTCATCGATTCAGCAGCGGTATCACGAAGAGCTGGCACAAGAGAGTAATATCAAGGAAATCGCCAACGCCGGCTCGCTCTGGCAGGCCATTCGTGCGGAGGTCAGAGCCCGAGCCGAATTTGAACCCATCATGGCCACCTTTTTTCAAACCACGGTCCTCAACCACGACACCCTGCAGGGCTGCCTGAGCTTTTTACTCGCCACCAAGCTCGACAGCAGTGTGGTGTCGAGCATGGCGATTCGCGAAATTATTGAAGAAGCCTTCAACTCCGAGCCTTCTATTATCCATGCTGCCGAAATCGACATTAAAGCCACCCGTGATCGCGACCCTGCCTGCAACAGCTACTCTACACCCTTGTTGTTTTATAAAGGCTTTCATGCGTTGCAGGTTTACCGCATCGCTCACTGGCTGTGGGGCCAAAAACGTCACTCTCTGGCGTTCTTCCTGCAAAACCAATTGAGCAGTATTTTTACCGTCGATATCCACCCCGCCGCCAAAATCGGCTGTGGTGTCATGTTTGACCATGCCACCGGCCTGGTGATCGGTGAAACCGCCGTCGTCGAAGACGATGTTTCCATTCTCCATGGCGTCACGCTCGGCGGCTCAGGCAAAGACTCCGGCGATCGTCACCCAAAAGTTCGTCGTGGCGTCTTGATCGGCGCTAACGCGTCGATTATCGGTAATATTGAGATCGGCGAAGGCGCCAAGGTCGGTGCCGGCAGCGTCGTCATGAAAGACGTTCCACCCCACGTCACCGTCGCCGGCGTACCCGCCGTGATCGTCGGCAAGCCCCACTGTGATAACCCCGCGTTTGATATGGAACAAGACTTGGAATAGACCCATAAAGAAAGTGCGCAGCGCTTTTTTATGCGTTTGAGCGTGGACGCTTTAACCGCGCTCAAGAGACGCCCAAAAAGAGAGCGCAAAGCGCTTTTTTAGTAGCAAAAACGCGGACGCATAACCACATCCGCGCTCCCCAGCCAATTGCATCCACAGACTACACTTCGTCCGTCAAGAACCCATAACCTCGCCGGCCCTGCTCGCCGCCGGTGTGCAGCGCAACGATTCGCGTATCCGCATTTATCTCACCCTGAGCGAGCATCTGGCTCAAGCCATAAAACAGTTTGCCCGTATACACCGGATCTAACAGCATTCCATGGCGGCGCTGCCAGCCAAGTATGAAGTCTTGTAGATACGTCGGGCATTTGGCATAGCCACCACAGTGAAAGCGGTGATCAATCGACCAGTTCCGTGCCAACGGCGAAGGGGGACTTGTCGCGGCGATTAACGCCTCAACGTCAGCTTCCAAACCCGATTCCGCACCCGTACCTTTCAACACCGAAATTCCCAGCACCTTCACGCCTGGGCGCAAGGCCGCGGCAATGCCAGCCAGTGTGCCACCGGTGCCGACTGGCAGCACAATCAGATCCACTGCTGGACTCAAGCGCGCCACCTCGTCGACAATTTCAGCCGTGCCGCGCACCGCCAGCCCGTTAGTGCCACCCTCTGGAATCACTAAACAATTCGTCAAGCGCCCTTGCAACGCTGCCAGGAACTCGGACTCATGCCGGCGGCGATAGTCGCCTCGAGAGATAAAATGCAACTGCATGCCCTGCGCCTCAGCATCGAGCAACATCATTGATAATTTTACCGGGCGTTCACCGCGCACAATACCAACGGTGCTGAAGCCCTGCGCTGCCCCCACTTGCGCCAGTGCCGCCAAATGGTTCGACCAGGCGCCGCCGAAGCTGGCCAGGGTCGTATAGCCCTGTTCTCGGGCGAACTCGAGGTTGTACTTGAGCTTGTAGTACTTGTTGCCATGGGGCCGAAGTGCGGCCAGGCAAATCACTTCAATATCGCGACCACTAACAACACAGGTATGCTTGATTCCAGCTGAATGATCTTCCATGGTAATCTACTGCACTGTTTGGGCTGAGGTAGGTAACAGCCTGGCAGTATAACAAGACTCGAAGTCATCACCATAAGACCATTGTTTTGAATCCATGAGCACTGTCACAGTGAGGCGGTAGTGAAGCCCTCTCGCGTTTTGCGATATCATTAGCGATCATGACCCAGCGCAGCCCGACTCAGCGGCAAGACCCGCAAGTGGAACAGTAAGTCTTGAACGAAGGGTCCTGAGTGTTCAATATGATCTACGGAATTTTAAACGCGGCATTTGGCTCGCTTGAGGGCACTCTAACGGGACTCACCGACGCTGCCGGACCGAAATGGCCAGATCTAGATAGCCAGACCCTGGGGCACCACAGCGCATCACTTAAACGAATAAAGCAACCAACCTGGCTATTTCGCTATGGCTTCAATCATTAAGTCTTACTTGCTCCCACCGCTGTTTGTTGCCATCGGTTTAGTCAACGGTTGTGGTGGCGGCGGCAGCGCGGCAGCGCCGATTGCGCCCCCGGCGAATGTGGACCCGACCGCGACGGCCGATGTTTTCAGGGTGCTGGTCAACACTCCCACAAGCCTCAACCCACTGACCAACGACAACGACACCGACGGCACCCTCACGGGCTACCGCATCAACAGCAACCCCAGTCATGGTAGCTTGAGCATCTCTGGCACGAGCATCACCTATACCCCCGATGACGCCTACAGTGGCGCCGACAGCTTCACCTACGCCGCCATGGACAACCGTGGCGGGGTCAGTAACAGCGTCAGTGTCAGCCTCAGCATCGATGCCATTATCGACACCAATTTGCAGGTCACCGCGCTCACGGTGCCCACTTCGAATTACCAGTCTTTGAACAACGCTGACTTGAATGCCAGTCTGCTCACTTCGAGCCTTCGAGAATTCAGCCTGCCGGCCAATACGGTGTCTTTCGGTTTATATCTCACCGGCAATGATGTGGAGAACAACAGCACTGGGTTACTCGTCAGCCGCCTGACATCCCCCGACGATGTGGCCCTGACACAACTCACTCGGTT
>JABMOJ010000544.1 GCA_013204195.1 SAR86 cluster bacterium | reverse complement strand
GTGGTGGGCAGCAACGGCTGGCGCCGGGTGATTCCATCGTGGTGCCTATCGATGGCGGCTATAAAGACGGTATTGCGCAATGGCGTGATGTGACTCAAATTTTGTACCAAACCGCGTTCACGATGGCCGCGGTGTTAACGTTGTAAGGGAATTTATATGAGCGATCTATCGACAAATTTACCGCCAGTGCCACCTGCAGTACCACCAGTGGTGTCACAGCCCTATCACGGCATCGACGCCGCTGACGATGAAATCGATCTGCGCGAGCTATTCACCGTGTTGTGGCGAGGCAAGTTGCTCATTGTCGGAGTGACCCTACTCTTTGCCATCGGCGCGGTGGTGGTTGCTTTGAGTCTACCCAATATCTATCGATCGGAAGCGCTGCTGGCTCCGGCTAGTGAGGCCGGCGGTGGCGCCCCGCGCTGGGTGGGCTCTCTGGGCTCGCAGGCATGGCGGGTATTTCCCTGCCCGGTGGTGGCGCTGACAAGACCGCCCTGGGTTTGGAAGTCATGCAGTCTCGGGCTTTTATCGAACATTTTATTGACCAGCATGAGCTCTTGGTGCCCCTGATGGCGGCGACAGGCTGGAATGTGCAGACCGGTGAGTTACTGATTGATGCGGATGCGTATGATGCCGCGAATGAAACCTGGGTGCGGGAACCCGACCCACCCAGGCAGTCAAAGCCCAGTGCGCAGGAAGCGTATGAAGAATTTCGAAAAGTATTAGCTGTCTCAAAAGATAAAGAGACCGGATTCGTCAACCTCAGCGTCGAGCACTTCTCACCCATCGTGGCCCAGCAATGGGTGACCTGGATGGTCCAAGACTTGAATAATGTTATGCGTGAACAGGAGGTGTCGGAAGCCGAACGCGCTATTACCTATTTGAAAGGGCAGGTAGCCAACACCTCGTTGACGGACCTACAAGCCATGTTTTTTGAATTGATCCAAAGCCAGACCGAGACCATTATGCTGGCCAAGGTGCGTGAGGAATATCTGTTTAAAACCATTGACCCCGCCATTGTGCCGGAAGAAAAATACGGCCCGAAGCGGGCGCTCATTTGCGTGTTAGGCACGCTACTGGGTGGCATGTTGGCAGTATTGCTGGTGCTGATTCGGCATTACGCCTTTAAGCCGGAAGAATCGGTCTAGGCTGTGTCAGTGCTAGGCTGATCTAGCGCCGGTCCAAGTCCTGCCTGTCTAGCGCTATGCAGTCGCCCGATAGCGTTGAGCCGCGGGCCCGCGAATGTCAAGCTGGCGATGGTGGGCGCAAAAGACACGAGCCGCCTTTTTTGAGCAGCAGTATGTGGATCAGTCTGTGTTGCGCAGCCAGTGCGGTCCAAGCTATGCGTCCCAAGCGCTGCGTTCCAAGCTATGCGGTCCAAGCTGTGCGCTCCAAGCTAAAGTCACTCGGGTCAATGCTGTTGGGCTAAACGCTCTCAACAAGGCTGATCTCAGGTTCGCTGAGGCAGAGGCTTTGCTTTCCAGTCCGTGCTTTTCAGTCCGTGCATTCTAAATCGTGCTTTCCAGTCCATGCTTTCCAGTGAAAGTGAGCTTGGCAGCGCGGGAATCCGCCCAACTGCCCCCCAAACGCGCTGAACCGCGTCCCATCCTGGGTCAAAACCCCCTATACTTGGCCCTCGAATCCCTGATGCTAGTGCCGAATGAAAGCCACCACCCTGATCAATCATTCAAACGCCCAATTCTGGTGGCTGCAGTGTGTCGGCTGGAGTGGCTGGGTCGCGCTGTTCTGGCTCCGTGATGTGTATTTTGGTCAGCCGCTGGAGCGCGTGGGTCTGTTGCTTATTGATGCGCTGGCGGGTCTGCTGCTAACGGTGGGCTTGCGCTGGGTGTATCGCGCCATCTGGGACAAGCCTGTGGTTATCCGAGTGGTGCTGGTGCTGCTGGTCTCTTATATCGCCGCCGCCATTTGGCAACCCATCAAAATGTATGCGCAGTTCGTCTATTTCGATGATTTTAGTGCGGTGGAGGAATATGGTCAGCGGGCCTATTTCAGCGGCATTATTGGCTATTCCTATTTCCTGATGCTGTCGTGGAGCGGGTTGTATTTCGCCCTGAAATTTTATCGCCTGCTGCAGTTACAGATTCAGCGCAGCATCAAGGCGGAAAGTCTGGCCCATGAGGCCCAGTTGCGCATGCTGCGCTATCAGCTCAATCCCCATTTTCTGTTCAATACCCTGAATGCCATATCGACCCTGATTCTCGAGAAAAATACCCCGGTCGCCAACGAGATGGTGAACAAGCTGAGTGCGTTTCTGCGCTCGTCGCTAGAGAATGACCCGATGCAAAAAGTCGATCTTGCCTACGAGGTCAGCACCATGAAGCTCTATCTTGAGATTGAAAAGGTTCGGTTTGATGAGCGCTTGCAAGTGGCGTTTCATATTGAAGACGACGCCGCCACCGGCCTGGTGCCCAGTTTGTTGCTGCAGCCCCTGGTGGAAAATGCGATCAAGTATGGGGTGGCGACGAGCGAAGCCGGTGGCGCCATCAGCATCACTGGGCGTGTGTTTGCCGGTGATCTGTTCATTGAGGTGATCGATAATGGCCCGGGCATGGATCAGATACCGGTTCGAAACGCTGGGTCCGGCGGGGTGGGGCTGAAAAATACGCGAGCGCGATTGGCTGAGCTTTATGGTCAGGATCACACCATTCGTTTTTCTCGGGTTCAGCCTCAGGGTCTGAAGATTGAGATTCGTATTCCCTTTGTGAAAGCCGGCTTGCTCGGCGTGGATCCGGGCAAAACCTTGAACTAGAGCCTTTAGCGCGCGACACTGCATGACAATCCAATCGGTGAAGGAACACCCATGACTGACGTACTGAGAACACTGATCGTTGATGATGAATCCCTGGCCCGGCGGGGTTTAAAACTGCGTCTCGCCCAGATCGAGGGAGTGGAGGTGGTCGCCGAGGCCAGTAATGGCCGTGAAGCGCTCCAATTGATGGTGGAATTCCAGCCCGACTTGGTGTTTTTGGACATTCAAATGCCGGGGATGAGTGGTTTTGATGTGGTGGCGAAGCTGCAGCAAGACCAGATGCCCATGGTGATTTTTGTCACCGCCTTCGATCAGTATGCGATCGAGGCCTTCAAGGTGCAAGCGATCGACTATCTGCTCAAACCCATCGACGATGAACTGCTGGCCAAAGCCATAGCCCTCGCCAAACAGCGCTTGCATGAGCGTAACGAGATCAAGGACAAGCAGAGTCTGTTGGAATTGGTCATTGGCATTACCGGTAAGTCCGTCACCTCGGTGACGCAATTGCTGCGAGACCACGCCGGGGTCAAGTCCTATCCCGATAAGCTCGCTATTAAAGATGGGGGTGAAACCACGCTGGTGGCCATGCAAGATATCGACTGGGTGGATGCGGCCGGCGATTATATGTGTGTGCATGCCCTCGGGGAGACCCATGTGATGCGAATCACGATGAAAGAGCTGGAAGCCCAGCTCGACCCAGCGACGTTTCAGCGCGTACACCGCAGTACCATCGTTAACCTGGCACGGGTGGTCAAGGTCTGCTCACATATGAATGGCGAGTTTTATCTCGCCCTGATCAATGGCTCGTCGGTGAAGATGAGCCGCTCCTATAAAGACAAGGTGAAGCATTTCTTCTAGGCCCCTATGCGGCCCCGAATGCGTTCCGGACACTTTTAAAACACCGCGCTCGACACACAGATTGCAATGCCGTTAAGATCAAAGCTGCTGATCTGTCTAGAGCCTTATTCATGCGCCCAGTCGCCCTGTCATTGTTCGTCCTGATCGGTCTTTTAC
>JABMOJ010000543.1 GCA_013204195.1 SAR86 cluster bacterium | reverse complement strand
GGCTGGTTAAAAATCTCTTCATCGCGATTCGCCGATGGATACCACAGAATCACTGACTCGCCAGCTTTAATAGTTTGGCCCCGCAGTTCAGTGTCTTGCGTTGCGGTACGCATAAAGTGGCGTACCGGTGTCACCCAGCGAATGGCTTCGTCGATGAAAGTTGGCAAATACCGTTCAGGGTCAGAGCGCAGCAGAGCAAACTGGTCAGGGTTCTGCAGTAATGCCAACAGACCGCCCGCGGTAGAGGCGCTGGTCGTATCGTGACCGGCCGTAGCGACGATGATGTAGTAACCGTTAGCGTCGTTGACCGGGATGGGTTCGCCGTTAATCTTCGCGTTCGCAATCACGGTGGCAACATCATCAGTTGGATTTTTGCGTCGCGCCTCGGTGATCTTGGCGAAGTAGCTTTCGAAATCAAGAATGACATTGTTGATGTCGGTAATCTCGAAAGAGCGCTGCACATCCGGGTCAGCGGCGCCAAATAATTCCTGGGTGAGCTTGAGCATATAAGCCTCATCCTCTTCCGGCACGCCAAGTACCGACATAATGACTCGCAAGGGATACCACATGGAAACATCCTTGACGAAGTCACAGGCGCCATCCATGTCCAGCATACGATCTACATACAGCGTCGCCAACTCATCGATTCGACCCTGCAGTTTGCGCAGGTTGGAGCCCATGAACCAGCCCTGGGTCAACATGCGGTAGGCGCGATGATCCGGGTCATCCATCTGTACTAACGAGCGCACCAGATGCTTGCGGCCAGTCAGGGCCATAATGGCTTCGTTGACCATGATGGGTGCCAGAGTCGGTCTTGGGTCACAGATAAAAGCCCGGTTAGCTTCTATGGCTTTGATATCGTCATACTTGGTGATGGACCAAAAGGGCTCAAAGCCGGCCGGTGAAATTTTGCGTACCGGGTCATGTTGGCGCAACCAGGCCAGGGTCTCGTGAATGGCTTGTTCATCTGACCAGACGACAGGATTGACCAGGGCTTGGTCAAGGGCCGGTGATTGGGTACGTTCTGACATATCTGACATGGCTGGCGACCTGCTATAGAGAAACGGTGAGTGCTCGCGGTTACCAATGATTGCAACACGCGAGCGATTGGTTGGAATACTGCCAGATTTGAAGGAGGTTGGCGAATAGCCACGGAGCGTTGTGGCTTTAGCGAGTTGGTGGCCTAGTGTTCAGACGACAGCCTTGCGTACCACCCAAGTTTCTTCAAGCGGCCACTGGTTGCCCCAGTCCTTGTCAGCCCAGTCGTAGCGGGTCTCGGCACCTGGCGGAACGCGCAGCTCAACCAGCCGTTCGACCACCAATTGGTTGGCCGTGAACAAGCTGATCCAGTCGCCGTGATTGAGATGAAACTCGGTTTGGCCCGGACAGTCGGGCCATTGAATCCGGTGCATATCGAAGTAGGGTCGCAGCAGTTGCTCGCCCACGGGGCCATCGGACTCATAGTCAGGGGCGCACATCATCATGAGTGCCGAATTGGTCAAGAGCACTAATTGACCGCCGGGCTTGAGGAGTCGTGCCGCCTCGGGAATCCAGAGATAAGGGTCTGACCATAGTGCGGCGCCATATTCAGAGATGGCAAAATCGAAACTCCCGTCAGGGAGGGGTACAGACTCAGCGAAGCCCTCGATGATCTCAATTTCCAGTCCATGCTGCTGTTGCAAGCGTCGAGCAGTGGTCAGTTGATTCGGCGTCGGATCCAGGGCGACCACCGTCGCGCCACGCCGTCGCATCCAGGCAGAGACATAAGCGGTGCCACACCCCAGCTCAATACAATGCAGACCCGACATGTCCTCGGGTAATAGGCGAGTGTGGGTGTCAGGGATACCGAAGACGCCCCAGTAAGGTTGGTCTGAGTCCCAGGCGGTTTCCGCGGCATCAATATAGTCTGCGGCCTTGTCTTGCCAGGCTGTTTTGTTGCCGCTGAGGTAGTCCGGTGGCATGCCGTTAGGCGCTTGAGGTTGTGTGTCAGTATCAGACTCAGACTCAGACATGTTGTGCGCTCTGGTAGCAGATCGGGTTCTACAGACTGGGTTCTGAAAACCAGGCTCGCAGGGGTCAAAGTATGGCCGATCGCAGCCAAGGGTGGCAATGGTTACGCGGCTGGTGCTTTGGCCCGGGCTTTGGTCTCGGTTTTGGTCGGGGTTTTGGTCGGAGTTTTGCTACGGGTGCTGGTTGTGGGCTTTTTGTCGGCTTTTTTGAAGGCTTTTTTGTAGGTTTTTTTGAACGCCGGCTTGTTAGCCTGAACGTCCTTCAAGCCCGTTGGCAGCTGCACCTGGCTTTGAATGATGAGATCCTTCAGAGCGGTTTCCAACGGCGACATGAAGGCCTGGTAACTGGTTTCCTTGCGGCTGATGGCGCTCAACAGCGTTTCCCACTGAGCAGTCATGTCAGGGGTGGTGGCCATTAATGGCAGGCTGGTGATCAAGCCTTTGCCCGCAGGGGTTGAGCGGATAGTCTTGCCTTGGCGGTGCAGGAACCCGCGGCTGAATAACAGCTCGATAATGCCCGCTCGAGTGGCTTCGGTACCCAGGCCATCGGTTTCTTTTAACACCCGCCTGATTTCTGGATCCTGCACGTAACGGGCGATACCGGTCATGGCCGCGAGCAGGCTGGCATCGTCAAAGGGCTTGGGCGGCGTCGTTTCCTTCGCCAGCACCTCGCCGGTTTCGCTGTGGCAGACGTCACCTTTTTTTAATGTTGGCAGGTGGCTGTTGAGGGCGGCATCCTGCGGTGGTTGCTTGCTTGGCTCTCTGCTCGACTCTCTGCTCGACTCTCTGCTCGGCTCTCTATTCGAGAACAGCTGCTTCCAACCGGCTATCAGAGGCTCACTGGCTTTGGCAATAAACGCGCCGCCGGCAATCGCCAATTCAATCTGACTTTCTTGCCATTGGTGATGGGGGTAGAACTGAATCAGGTATTGCCGAGCCGCGAGCTCATAAATGTCACGCTCGGCTTTGCTGAGCTTGCTGGTATCGAGCTTGCGTGCCGTGGGAATAATGGCGTGGTGGGCCTCGACTTTTTTGTCATCCCAGGCTTTACTCACCAAACTGGTGTCAGCCTGGGCTACGGCAGCCGCCAGTGTCTGGCTGTTATTTTTGATGGCATCCAGCACCCCATGACGATCCTTGAGGTGTTCTTTGGGCAGATAGCGTGAGTCAGAGCGAGGGTAGGTCAAAAGCTTATGGCGCTCATACAGGCTCTGGCAGGTGTCCAGGACGGTCTTCGCACTCATGCCAAAGCGTTTCGCGGCATCGATTTGCAAACTAGATAAGTTATAGGGCAGGGGGGCTGCCTGTTGTCGCCGCTTAATGCTGCAGTGGGTTACTGTCGCTGGTTGCTGGGTAATTCGCTTGGCGACATTTTCCGCCAAGCCCCGTGACAGCACCCGGCCTTCTTCATCTTGCCAGGGCAGACATTCTTCGCTGGGTTGCCAGCGGGCCTTGAACCGGTCGCCATTGGCGGCCAGCAGATGGGCGATGACCTGGTAAAAGGGTTTTGAGACAAAGTGCTCGATCTCAATGTCCCGAGCGACGACGAGTCCCAGCAAGGGCGTTTGAACTCGACCGACAGACAAGACGCCCTGATAGCCGACCTTGCGACCCTGCAGGGTAAAGGCCCGGGTCATATTGATGCCGTAGAGCCAATCTGCCCGCGAGCGGGCCAGTGCCGAGGTGGACAACGGCGCGAACTCTCGATTATCGCGCAGCTGACCCAGGGCGCGGGTAACGGCGGTGGGATTGAGATCGTTGATCAAGCAACGTTGAACAGACGCGCGTTTGGCGCCCTTAACGCCCAGGTAATCGATAACCTGGTCAACCAGTAGCTGACCCTCGCGATCCGGGTCACCGGCGTGGACGAGTTCATCGGCGTCTTTGATCAGCTGGCGCAGCACCGCCAGTTGTTTGCGGCTGGTGGGTTTGGGTTTGAGTTGCCATTTCTCGGGCACAATAGGCAAATGTTCCAACTGCCATTGTTTGAATTTGGCATCATAGGCATCGGGTTCAGCCTGCTCTAGCAGGTGACCCACACACCAGCTGACACAATCGCCATTACCCACCATGATATAGCCGTCGGCCTTTTTGTGGGGCTTGGGCAAGACTTCGGCGATGGCGCGGCCAAGACTGGGCTTTTCGGCAATATAGAGCTTCATCAGCGTTCGCGGGCACCAGTAACAGATCGATAGCAGAATAATACTGTATATATAGCCAGTGTCAAAGGGGGTTGGATGATTTTGTCGAAAATGATCATCCCCTTAGGCAAGGGGATGCAAGGGGATGCAAGGGGATGCAAGGGGATGAATGGGCT
>JABMOJ010000542.1 GCA_013204195.1 SAR86 cluster bacterium | reverse complement strand
GTCACGTGACCCAGACTGGGTAAACAATCGAACCGGGAGTCCAAGTTGAATAATCAAAAATCCATAAGCGACAACTATTCAAATTCTAACGCACACATAAAAACCACTAGCGGCAAATACTGGAGCGCTCTGGTTGTATTAATGTGTGGTAGTTTTCTGGTATCTGGAGCCTCGGCCGCCACTGAAGAAGCGCCAACCCCAGCGCCGGCTGACACATTAGCGGGCATGCCTGTCGCTACAGCAGCAGCCTTGGGTGTTGGTGCGATCGCATTAGGCGCCATCGTTAGCGCCTCCGATAAAAAAACGACTAGCTTACCGATACCCACTCCACCGACAACAACCACTACGTCAACGACAGCAACGACAGCAACGACAGCCACAACTAGCACGGGTTCCTAATGCTCTATAAGCATGGGTTATTAGTCCTGTCATCGCTGGATAAATTAGCGGTTTCAGGGGAATGAGCATGCTAGGCAATGCCATTTCGCGAAGATTAAGGTGCGTGGCAATGGACTGAGCAAAAACGACTAACGCCGAAGTCTCGATGTCAGTGTTAGTCGTTCATATTACCTGACTGTTATCGGCCTGTTATCTGCCTGTTATCTGCCTGTTATTTGTTATTTGATCTTTACTCTGAAGCCGACATCCGTGGCGCCAGTTCAAAAGTCTGCTCTGCACTACTGGTGACTACGGCATCAAAAGCCGCTTGCACCGCCTGACCTTCTTGTGACCATGCGGCCATCACAGCTTCATACTCGGTGCGACTGGCCCAAATATTTGTTCACATATAGTCAAACTTCTCAGGTATGCCGCCACGACCGGCTGGACTTGGCACCTGGCATATCGCTAACTCACTCTCACGGGGATCTATCAGCGGCTTGGAGGTCATTAAGGGGAAGTGGCTGGTCTGGGTTACCGTATTCGTTGATGCCCTTGGCAACATCTCAATTTGAGTGCGCCGCGCACTCTGCGGAAAGTCATACCACAGACTACGGTCGGAAGATTCAACATAACCCATTGATTTATATGGAGCGGGCGACGAGATTCGAACTCGCGACAACTAGCTTGGGAAGCTAGTACTCTACCAACTGAGTTACACCCGCGTCACTGACGTATTCTATCCTTAGAAGACTGTGGGTGGATAACCTTTTCCCCGATTCGTCCAACTTTTTAGCGCCACGACATCGAGAAAGCACAGTAAACAGTTAGGCTTCTTCACGATGCACTGTTGCCACCTCAATTGTAGCGTTCCACCTAGCAGTACGAGCGGCCAAAAAGAATCCATCTTTTGTTGTCAGCGCAGAAGGCATGCATGATCGCGGTCCAATCAGGTACACTGTCGCCCTAAATAATCTGAGAACTGTGTTCGTGAAAAGATTTATCGTTGTTGCTGTTTTTCTTGTTGCACTACCCGCATATGCCATCGTCGACGTTCATGACGAATACTTCTCGAACTTCGATGCCAGCACCTTTAGCGTCTTCAATTTCAACTTCAAGGGGTCATCTGGCAACAAAGATCAGAGCGCCTTCAAATTGCAGAACCACACAATTCACCGGCAGAAAGACTCAACGTGGCTGTTTGTGGGCTCGGTAGATGTGGCCGAGACCAATCAAGTTAAGAGCGAGGACAGCACTTTTGCTCACCTGCGTTACACCCATAAACTAAGTGGATCTCACGGTGCAGAGATCTTCAGCCAGTATTCTCAGGATATATTTAAAAAGCTCGAGCGGCGCGAGGTGCTCGGCGCTGGCTATCGTTACGAGTGGATCGAAGGCAAGCAGGACCAACGTGGCTTACTCGGTATGGGCGTGATTCGAGAGCACGAACGTTACGTCGATATCGAACAATCTCAACGCCTGTGGCGTGGCAACTTGTATGTGACGGTGGCCATGCCATTGACTATCGTACCGAATGCCAGCGTAAGCCTCTCAGCCTATGTACAGCCGGCTTTAAATCAACCTGCCGATATGCGCAGCATCATGTTGCTCATCCTTAAAGCTCGACTCAGCGAGTATCTAGCGGTGCAATTCAGCGCTGACTACAAGTATGATTCTCAGCCAGAATTCGGCCTGGAAAGCACTAACGTCGGGTTTTCCTCCGGTATTAGTTACACGATCAAGTAACCTCAATGGAGCAGAGCATCTGTACGCTGCCGCTAATTCTATACGCTGGCGTAATGCTTCAAGCGGCTGCGGAAAGCGTCCATGCTTAGATCTTCGACAACTGCTTGAACGTCGTGGATACCGGTGAAATAAGACCTGTGCGCACCGGCTTCAATGAGATTAAAACCTGAATTAGCCGCGCAGAGAACAGCGGCCTGTTAAACCTTCAACGTTCTAACTTCTGAAGGCGATGCTATTAGCTACCGTGGGTATTTGAATCTGTCTGCTTGCTAATCGCCGAGACAATCACGGGGTCTGCGGTTGAGCCTGCAATTGACGTTGAATCTCTAGTAAACGCTGGTTGTTTTGCTGCCGGTATCGATCAAATACAGCAATCGCCTCCTCCACATCCTTCACCTGCTTACCCAACGCTAAAAGACTAAGACGAGAACCTTCCAACGACGTGCTTTGGCTTTGAAATTGTCCTCGAATCAGTGCGATGCTAGTAGATTGCTCTTTATTGTCTGCGATCATCTGCGCCGATAATTTTTCGAAGCGTTCAGCAACCTTGTTAATACTGCTCACCTGAGTCGCCATTTGCGCATCTAATTTCTTGTCCATCGCCGTCAGCTTCGTCAGCGTTTCTTCAATCGTTTGAATCCGAGGCCGGTTTTGACGGTAGGCTACTGCCCAGAGCTTATCTATTTCACCGAGATTAGTACTCTGCTGAGCCTGCATCACCTGTAGGGTTTTCGAGACATCAGTGCCGGTTGCTGCCAGCCGATCATTAAGGTCACGGATACTTTTTTGGCCTTCATCCAACAGCTGATTTGACTGATCTAGCTTCTGCTGAATTTGATACAAGGCAAAACCACCGACACCCATGACGATCGCCATCAGGACCAGGGCAAAGACCAGAATACCGTTGAAGTTACTTTGCTTTGGCGCATCAGAACGACCACTACGCCGGTACGATGCAACTTCATCTTTCGCTGGAGCGATAGCTGGAATCAAATCGAGATCGCTGCGGTTATCAACCATGACGGCTAGTCCTGCAATGGGTTTCAATAATAAAAAAGGGCCCCTAAGAAGGAGCCCATGGATCATGCTGTACCGATATGACTAGAGCGCGACTGTCAGACCATACAGTACTGCAGTCAAGACAAAGCCACTAACAATGACGCCGCGTACGGTGGTCAAAGGACCCTGCTTACCCACGATGCCATTAATCGCCAAAGCAAAGATCACAACCATAATCGCGATTAAGGCGTTCGAACTGGCCGGGTCGGTCAGCATTCCGCTAGGCATGTGAGCCGAAGATCCCATGAAGTACAACATCGGCAAGGAAAACACAGTATTAGTTCGTGATGCCAACGCGGCTTTTGGCGCTGCTGCGGCGGCCTCGGGTAGCGCGTCACCACCTTGAGCAACCTGGGTTGCTGAAGCAATCACGATTTTTTGATTCGGCCAGATAATCATCCAGACGTTCAAGAACATAATGGTACCCAACGTCGCGCCAATACCAATGTCCAACGTCAGCCCCTGATGCCGATTGCCCAGTAATACGACGCCGGTCAGGAATGTAAACATTGCACCCCATCGAAACCACCACAGTGCCCGCGGTACCAGCTTTTGAATGGCGCCCGAGCGATGTGCGGCATCAGCCTCTTTGAAATACTCGCCTTGAATAAAATTGAAATAGTAGAGCAACCCGATCCAGGTTACACCAGACAGAAAATGTCCCCATCTAAACAAATAATCTATTCCGCCCGCGGTAAACAGTGTGATGTTGTCCATTTAAGCCCTCTCTAATTTATTCTTGGGTTACGCCCACTTTTTATTGCGGGATCGCTGGTTAGCCTACTCGTAGAGCGATAGTAACATTGATATTTTTGAAACACTATTACCTTTACCAATCTGACCGTTACAGCCCGCACCGCCTCGAACCCAGATGGTACCTGCAGGACAAACGCAAGGCGGTTAACCCAGATAGGGTACAACCTGCGCCTTGACCTTCAATCATCAGCTAACCTCGGCTGAAGGGGGATGCAGACGCCTTTAACGCCATTAGATTGATGCTGATCATGGCAGAATTCGACAATTAAGCAGATCCTCATTCGTTTGAACTGGAATCCAAAGTGAACCGATTCAACCCTGATAGATATCGACACATGGGCCAGCGTTTCTACTTCATCTGCCTGCTTTCGTTCTTTGTTACTAGTTGCGCAACCCACCCTGCGAGCATCGGTACTCGCCTATTGATCTGTTGCCCAGCGGAGCAATACCAGACGTTCTCGGTATCCACCGGCGACATGCCGGCTTTTCTCGGTCCCATAATGGTCAGCAATTTCGCCGTGGCCTTCACAAGTCATGGGATGGAACTCCACGAGGACGGTGCCGACCTGGCCGTCGTACTTCGGTACGAACAGGAAAACTTTAGCCTCGATGAAGCCAGTGACGATTTTGACGAGCGCATTGCCACCGGCAATTCTCTAAGATTCTTAGCCAAAATTGTGATCGAGGTTCGAGAAACTGGCGCAGAGCCAATCATTTGGGCCGGACAGCTGCACCGGATCCATGACGTCGGTCCTGGCGAATATATGCATACCGGCAAAGCCTCTGTTGCCTTACTGGAAGCCTTTACCACCGCACTAAAAACCTTTCCCTGGAGTTCTGCCAAATGAATACATTCAAGAAGATCCTTTTTTTTGCTGACGGCGCAAAAGGTGAAACAATCGCCTTGCAGCGCGCCGCAGAACTGGCGCTGCACAATAAAGCCTCACTGACAGTCATGGATGTGGTTGCCGAGGTGGACTCGAATGATGCCAGACTCAAGCCGACACTCAAAAGGCTTCAACAGGCATTGATCAAAGAGCGCAAAACAGCATTGGAAGCACTGGTCAAAGAGCTATTTCATGAGGGCGGCACATCGTCCATTAAAATTCATGTGGCCGCCGGTAAAAACTATATTGGTGTAATCCAGACCATCATCCAGAAACGTTTCGATCTGTTAGTAAAATCGGCCAACAAACACAATGCCGTTGCAGCAACCCTGTTCGGCAACACCGATATTAGCTTGCTACGTAAGTGCCCTTGCCCGGTGTGGATCATCAAGCCGAGCAGAAAAAAACGAATTGATACCATCCTCGCCGCGGTGGATCTGACTGAAACATCGGAAGCGCAACAATTGGCCCGACAGATTCTTAATCTTTCTGCTGGTTTGGCCAATCTTGAAAAATCCGACCTACATGTGCTTAACGCCTGGCAACCTAATTTTGAACCACACGTGCGCACCCTGATTGGCCGTCAGGAATACGCTGATATGATGAAAATGCTCAAGGAAAATAGCCATGCCAGCCTTCGAGCCCTCATTCAGAGCACCGCTGATTTACCGGTTAATGGCGCTATGTCCCAACACCTTGAGAAAGGTCATGCAGAGGTCGTGATTCCCAAATTCGTCAAGGACCATAAGATCGACTTATTGATCATGGGTACCATGTCGCGTACCGGCATTCCCGGTTTCTTAATCGGCAACACCGCTGAAAAGGTGCTCGATGCCGTTGACTGTTCAGTACTGACCCTCAAGCCCAGCGGATTTAAGTCTCCCGTTGCATAAGCCGCAACGGTGATACCTGGGTCAGACTGGCAGCGGATCGCTCACGCTTTAGATAGCTGAATGTCGGGATGATCATGCAAGTCTTTATCCAGACCTCGACCCATTAGATCAATGAAATTGTCCCGAAAGAACTTACCTTGGGTCGCTGCCGACAGCCCCTCCAATGAGTCGTTGAAGCGTTTTAATGGGTTACGGCCACCTTCAACATGGGGGAAGTCTGACGAGAACAGGCACATATCTTCACTGGTATTTTGGATAATCCAGCCAGTGTCTTCGTGGGGGTATGGCGTCACTCGAAATTGGCGCTGGAGGATCTCACTGGGTCGAGACTTTAGCTTCTGTAGCCGCTCCTCGCCTTTGCGAAAGGCATCAAAACCCGCATCCAGAAATCTCATCCAACTCGGCACCCAAGATGCACCAAGCTCTATGGCCCCAAACTTCAACTGCGGAAACCGATCACACACCCCGTCAATGACCAGCATCGACATGGTTTGCCAGAGCGCCAAGGGGATCGTCATAAAGCTCGCGGCCGTGAAATTTTCATCACCACCGTGGAAATCCTTGACCCGTGGCAGGCCGTTTTCGAAGTAGGCTGGCGCCATTTTTTCTTCGCCACCCACGTGAAACAGAATTGGCACGCCGGCCTCTTGCGCGAGCGCCCACAGACTGTCGAAACCGATATGGCTGGGTGAGTGATGCGCGGGGCAACGTGACGGAATCACCAGTGCCTTACAGCCCAGTTGCAGTGCTTCCCGAGCGACATCTACCGCGGCATTAACATCAACGAGAGGCACATAGCCGGTGGCCAACAAACGCCGGTCGACGGCACAAAAATCCGCCATCATTCGATTGTGAGCCCGCGCCGAGGCAATAGCGAGTGCGGGATGATCATCATGTTCCAATCCATAATTACTCAGAGCGGTTGTGGTAAACACCAATTGAGAGGTAAAGCCAAGCAGATCTAGGGCCTTTGGTCTATCCTGATTGCGGAAGGAGCCCAAAGCCTGGTAGTTTTTGCGTAGTAGGATATTATCGGCATCACCGGCTCTGAACTCCGCACTTTGTTGCAAATTCACAGCGTCCTGAACCCAGCTCTCGACCTCCGAGCCATGGCGCGTCGCCGCTTGAAATTGATCGCGGTATTTGGCCTCTAGATATTCATTTATGGTGCCAGGCAGCTCCATAACATGGGAATCAGCATCATGGACCGTGGCGTTCTCAACGTAAGCCATTTTATCTACTCCTCATTCAAAGCTTGATTTTGAGCAAATCAGCACCGATGACCTACACTGATAGGCTGCGCTGAGACCAAGAGCTTAATCAATTGAACCGGAATATTCGAGGGGGAAAACATAAGGCGGGAGCGTGCGATCTTGCGAGTCAAAAAACTTGCGGGTCGAAAAAAAGCGGCCCCTGCCTAAGCAGGAGCCGACTTTGATCAGGCAGCAGCATCAAGCTCGGCAAATGTTTTGCCTTCAGCTACCAGCTTTTCCAACAGTGCCGATGGCTTGAAGACTGAATCGCCCGTTTCTTCATAGAAACGTTTGATGTCCGCTAAGACATTCGCCAACCCTTGGGTATCGGCAAACCACATAGGGCCTCCTACATAGGTGGGAAAACCGTAGCCGTTGACGTAAACCGTATCGATATCACTGGCTCGCAAGGCGTGACCTTCTTCCAGCAACTTGGCCCCAATATTGATCAATGGGTACATGCAGCGCTTCAGAATTTCTTCATCCGTGAAGTTTTTCGGCGTATAGCCCAACTCGCTCGCCACCTTTTGGATGACCGCATCCGCTTCTGGATCTGGACGTGGTGTTCTGTCGCCTTCCGCGTACTGGTAGTAACCTTTACCATTCTTCTGACCGTAGCGGTCGAGCTCACACAAAGCATCCGGAATGCGGGCAGTGACTTCATTACTGCCGCCCATCATTTTGCGAGCGCGCCAGCCGAGGTCCAGACCTACCATATCGTTCATGGTGAAGGGACCCATCGCCAAACCAAAATCAAAGATCACCTTATCGACCTGAACGGGTGTTGCGCCTTCAAGAATCATCATACTGGCCTGGCGAGTGTAGCCACCGAGCATTCTGTTACCAATGAAACCCGGGCAATTACCGGCTACCACAGACACCTTACCCAGACGCTTACCCAGCGCCATGGCGGTACCCAGCACTGCTGGCGATGAATCCTTGCCTCGAACAACCTCAAGCAGACGCATGACATTAGCCGGACTGAAGAAATGCATGCCGCAAACATGATCCGGGCGAGTCGTCATGGCCGCAATCGCGTCAACGTCCAGACCAGAGGTATTAGTCGCGAGGATAGCGCCAGGCTTCATCACTTTGTCGAGTTTGCCGAAGATCTCTTTCTTCAAATCCAGATTTTCATAGACAGCTTCAATCACAATATCGCCATCGCCCAGCTCATCAAAGTTCTCGGTCGGCGTGATCAGCGCCATACGCTTGTCCATATCGGCCTGTGACAGACGTCCCTTGGAGACCGTGCGCGCATAGTTGCCCTCAATAACCTTGAGGCCACGCTGCAAGTTCGCCACATCATTGTCATACATGCGCACCGGAATACCCGCATTGGCGAAACACATGACGATACCGCCGCCCATGGTACCGGCACCAATGACGGAGCCCTTATTGATTTCGATCAGCGGCATGTCTTTCCCTAGACCAGGAATCTTATTCGCGGCTCGTTCGGCGAAGAAAATATGAATTAATGCCTCACGCTGTGGATCTTTCATGCATTCGGCAAAGTATTTGCCCTCGGCAGCCATACCCTCATCGAAGGTCTTGGCATTCACAGCGGCTTCTACGCATTTGACAATTTGCTCTGGCGCGAACTGATTTCGATGGGTCTTGTTAAGTTGGGCCCGGGCCTTCTCAAACACCGCGGTATTACCACGATCTTGACTGATCACATCCTCTAAATCCCTGATCTTGCGGGTCGCGCCACCAGCGGCGACAATTTCTTCCGCATAGGCAATACCGGCGTCGACAATGTTTCCTTCGGCCACGCGATCAACGATACCCAGCTTCAATGCCGCAGGCGCCATAATAGGGGCACCGGAGACAATCGCCTGGATCGCAGCTTCGGCACCAATCAATCTTGGTAGGCGCTGAGTACCACCGGCACCCGGCAACAAGCCCAGCTTGACCTCAGGCAGGCCCAACGGCGCAGTAGGTGAGGCGATTCGATAGTCACAACACAGCGCGACCTCTAATCCACCACCAAAGGCCGTGCCATTAATCGCGGCGATAATCGGTTTAGTACTGGTTTCCATCTTGCGCATGGCTTCGCCAAGGCTCACACCCTGAGTCGCCGCAGCACCGAATTCACTGATATCGGCGCCGGCTATAAATGCTCTGTGCATACCGGTAATAACAATCGCTTTGATGTCGTCATCAGCAAGGGCTTTAGTCACACCGTCGGCAAGGCCTTGACGAACCCCAGAGCTCAAGGGGTTAACAGGTGGATTATCAATACTCAGTAACGCGATTTGACCGCGGGTTTCGTAATGGACGCTGCCTTTCATTGCTTCTCCAAATTAGGGTTTAAAATTCGAGTTGAGAGTCTAAACCAAGCGTGGCGACATTGCATCGCCACTAGGCGCTACAAATGATCACGCATCAACAGGCCTTACTTGCCCGGCCGACATCCCCGCGTCACTTGCCCCCGTCGGCAGCATCAGCAAGGCATCAATGACAACC
>JABMOJ010000541.1 GCA_013204195.1 SAR86 cluster bacterium | reverse complement strand
TAGGAATGAACAAAATAAAACTCGTCACCCGATTCAACGGACCTGAGCAATGGGTGAGGCCGTACAATCTCAACTTCATTCCAACCGATATGCGGCACCTTCAGGGATTTATCCGCCAAGTTAAACTTTTCCACCACACCTTCAACCAAACCCAGACAGTCGCGATGGCCTTCCTCGGACTTCTGCAGAACTATTTGGCTGCCGAGACAAATACCCAACATAGGTTTGCCGGTAGCAAAGAAGTCCCGCATGGCCTTATCCAAGCCCCGGGCATGCAAGGTATCCACCGCGCTCTCCGCAGATCCGACACCAGGGAAAATCAGTCGATCCGCGGCCATGATCTCCTGCGGGTCCGCGCTAATGCAAGCCGGTATTCCCACGTGTTCGCAGGCTCGCAGTACGCTACGCAAATTCCCAGCGTCATAGTCGACAATTACCAGCATACCCATCAATCCCGAATTCAGCAGGCCGCATTATAGGCGATAGCCGCGTAGATTTCTCAGTCTGCAACGATCAAGGGCGTTTTTTCACTCGGCTTTCTATCATTTATCGATAGTTATCTGTATCATTCGAGTAATACAGATGACTCCAATCAACGGGGTCTACATTAATCCAACCAGGCACGCACCCAAGGATCAACATGAAGCTGACCGTAGACGCCACACTGCCGATTCCTGTCTTCCAACAGATCATTGATCAAGTGCACTTTGCCGTCAACGCCGGCGAACTCAAACCCGGTGACCGACTGCCCAGCATTCGCGGCCTCGCAGCAGACAACGACATCGCAGCGAATACTGTCGCCAAGGCATTTCGCCAGCTCGAGTTTCGAGGCGTGATCAGCGCCCGTGATCGATCCGGC
The DNA here is from genome assembly GCA_013204195.1 of SAR86 cluster bacterium. GTDB lineage: Bacteria > Pseudomonadota > Gammaproteobacteria > Pseudomonadales > Azotimanducaceae > UBA4582. Next base: position 2,156 of record JABMOJ010000541.1, on the reverse strand, counting down.
TTCGTGGTCTGTGAAGCCACCGCCAGTCGTTATCAGTCACGAGGGGTCAGTGCCGACAAGAACGAAGTTCACCAGGTGGTGGACAACCTTGACGCCGGTGTCATTCCCGGCGCATTTTGCAAAATCACAGAAGACTTTTTGAGCGGTGACCCTGAGAAATGCAATGTCATTCATGCTGATGGTGCCGGCACCAAGTCGATCATAGGCTATCTGCAATATAAAGAGACGGGCAACCCTGAGGTTTTCAAGGGCATCGCCCAAGACAGCATCGTCATGAATCTCGATGACCTGCTCTGCGTCGGCGTCAGCAATCGCATTCTGATCTCCAACACAATCAATCGGAATGCACTGAATTGCCCCGGCGAAGTTGTCTCCGCATTGATTGAAGGCAGCGAACAGTTCCTGGCTCAACTCAGAGACCATGGCGTAAACATCTACTCTGGTGGCGGCGAGACCGCCGATGTCGGCGATCTGACGGGCACTCTGGTGGTGGACTCCTGCGCCGTGGCTATCATGAAAAAAGCGGATGTTATTCGCAACGACATTACCGCCGATTTGGCTATCGTTGGCCTGTCCTCTACCGGCCAGGCGACCTATGAAACTCGACCCAACAGCGGCATGGGCAGCAACGGCTTAACCAGCGCTCGGCACGACATGTTGTGTCACTATTATGCAGAGAAGTATCCGGAGACCTTCGATCCAAACTTGCCACGGGATTTAACCTATTGCGGGCCCTATCGACTCGAAGATCAGCTACCCGATTCTAACATGCTGGTGGGCGACGCTATCCTCAGTCCGACCCGCAGCTATGCGCCCGTGATCTATAGAGCCTTGGCGGAACTCGGCGGCGAGATCAAGGGGCTGATTCACTGCTCTGGCGGCGCTCAGACAAAGTGTCTGAAATTCGGCAATCAAGTGCATTTCGTCAAGGATAACCTGTTCCCAACCCCGCCACTGTTCGCCGCCATTCAACAGGCATCAGGAACTGGCTGGCAAGAAATGTACAAGGTATTCAATATGGGCCATCGAATGGAAATCTACGTCTCACCGGCGCGAGTCAATGAGGTCATCGACATTGCTCGAAGCTTTGGGATCGATGCCCAACAGATTGGCTACACCGCTTACGCTGACAGTAATCATTTGACCTTGACTGACCCGCTAGGGAATCAGCATGCTTACCCCTGAGAGGGAAGCGACAAACCGTATTAGCCTAATTCGCCTAATTCCTAGCCTAATTAATAGCCTAATTCATAGCCTAATTCATAGCCTAATTCATAGCCTAATTCATAGCCTGGCATCGCTCAAGGTTGCGCCGCTCTCGGCATTTCCCGCTCGCGGCTAACCTTTAGGTCTCGCCTAAGGCACGCGCTAGCGCCTGGTAAAAATGCGTCACTATCGGCAAAGAATAAGTCGACTTTCGCGCCACAAAGCGCACCGGGCGAGAGAGCCCACGTTCGCCGAGGTTCATCATTTTGTCCTCTGGCACCTTAAGTGTCCGCGCGACTCCGATCGGTACCAAACCATGACCGAACCCCGCCAATGCCATTTGGGCGACGCTGAAAAAAGACTCCAGCGCCACCTCGCGACGAATCCGCAAGCGCTTAACCTCATCTCGAAAGGATCGCCAGGCCCCCGAATAATCCTCAATCGTAATCACCGGTAACTCGCCTTTTTTTGGCCATTTGAGCTCTCCTAAGGCTGACGGAATAATCACCATCGACTCGCGCATCAGCACTTCTGACTGCAAATCAGTATCGAGCGTATCGGAACCGGTGCAGACCCCCAACATGAATTCTCCAGAGCGCACCCGATCTAGCACCACCGGCGTACGATAGGTATGGAACGCGAATTTCACATCAGGCATAGCTTGCTTGATCTTAATAAAAACAGCAGGCCCCCAGGACGACAAAATAGCATCGGAAACCCCGATCGTCAGCTCACCATGGCCTGCGCTGACATCATCGACGAACAGGTCTCGCAAGCTGGACAGCACCGGCGCTATCTTGTCTACCAGGTGTTTGCCATGCTGAGTCAACTCCACGCGCCGACCTTTTTTCTGGATCAGTTTACGGTCATAGTATTTTTCAAGTGTCGCGATGCGCTTACTCACCGCAGCCTGGGAAACCCTCAGATCAGTGGCGGCTTCCCGCATCGTG
>JABMOJ010000540.1 GCA_013204195.1 SAR86 cluster bacterium | reverse complement strand
GGCACCTCAGTAGGCACCTCAGTAGGCACCTCAGTAGGCACGCCGCTATCGGCTGTCTCGACGCGAGTACTGCTCTGTGGCAGTGGCGAGTTAGGCAAGGAAGTTGCGATCGAATTGCAACGTTTGGGTATTGAGGTGATAGCGGTGGATCGCTACGCGGATGCGCCGGCTATGCAGGTCTCTCATCGATCTTACGTGATCTCAATGTTGGATGGCGCAGCGCTGCGAGATATTGTTGAAAAAGAGAAGCCTGACTTTATCATCCCGGAAATCGAAGCGCTGAACACCGACACGCTGGTCGACCTGGAAGCTGAAGGCTATCGGGTCGTGCCTACCGCCAGAGCTGCCCGGTTGACCATGAATCGTGAGGGCATTCGGCGCCTGGTGGCGGAGGAGTTAGGCCTGCCGACCTCGCCCTATGCTTTCGCCGATACTCAAGAGGAGTGCCAGGCCGCCATGACGATGATTGGTTTGCCTTGTGTGATCAAACCAGTGATGTCGTCGTCGGGTAAGGGTCAGACCCTGGTGAAATCGTCAGAGGCGCTGGCGGCAGCCTGGCGCTATTCGCAGCAAGGTGGGCGAGCCGGTGCCGGCCGGGTTATCGTCGAGGGTTTTGTCCAGTTTGACTATGAGATTACCTTGCTGACAGTGCGGCACAAAGATGGAACGACATTTTGCCAACCCATCGGGCATCGCCAGGAAGACGGCGATTATCGCGAATCTTGGCAGCCTCAGCCTATGTCAGCAGTGGCGCTTGAGCGCGCTGAGTCTATTGCCCGACAGGTGACAGATGCCCTCGGCGGGCACGGTATTTTTGGTGTCGAGTTGTTTGTTGCCGGTGATCGGGTGATTTTTAGCGAGGTATCGCCGCGACCCCATGACACAGGCATGGTGACAATGATTTCCCAGGATTTGTCACAGTTCGCGCTACACGTTCGCGCTATTCTCGGTCTGCCAATTCCTGTTATTCGCCAGCGTGGACCTTCTGCTTCCAGTGTGTTGCTCGTAGAGGGCGAATCTCACTCGGTGCTTTATCAGCATATCGATCAGGCACTGGCTGAGCCAGACACGGAAATTCGACTGTTTGGTAAGCCGCAGGTCAGCGGGCGACGGCGAATGGGCGTGACATTGGCGCGCGGAGCAACCATAGAGGAGGCGTTGGCCAAAGCCATTCGTGCCTCCAAGGCGATTCGCGTGGATTGTTCTTCGGTTGACTCCGGCGGAGACGCAAAGCTAGGCGCGCCTGAGTGATATTCAACCGGTATTACGCATGCCGGCAGCGATCCCCGCGATAGTGACCAGCAGCGCCTTGTCGACATAGATGCTGGTCTCGGTTGAGTCACGACTACGGGCCATCAGTTCGATCTGCAGGAAATGCAACGGGTCCGTATAGGGATGACGTAACTCCAGTGTACGACGGATTTCTGGTGAATTTTCCAGTAGCCGGGTCTGGCCCTTCAGTCGATTTAAGTGTTCGATCAGTGCGCGCAATCGCTCCCTGAGTTCTTGGCCGAGGGATTGCAGCGCTGGCTCTACCAGGACGTCGTCGTATTCTTGGGCGATAGCGGTATCCGCTTTGCTTAACACCATTTCCAGCATGTTCAGCTGGGATTGAAAGAATGGCCACTCGGCAATCATTTCTCGCAAGGTATGCCAGTCTTTGCCGGTAAACTCCTCGGCGAAGGCAGCGTCAGTGCCGAGCCAAGCGGGTAACATTAAACGTTTTTGAGTCCAGGCAAAAACCCAGGGAATTGCGCGCAGGTCATCGATGGTTTTCTTGACGTCAGCGCCACCGGGCCTGCGAGCTGGCCGACTACCCAGTGCCAATTTAGCGAGTTCTTTTTCCGGCGTGCCTTGGTCGAAATAAGCGACAAAGCGCTCATCTTCTTTGACCATGCTTCGATAAGCATCGCGGGCTTGTTCCGCCAATCGGTTCATCAGTAGCCGCCAATTTTCTCGGGGTTTCGGTGGCGGTATCAGGCTGGCCTCAATGGCGGCCCCCAAAATCAGGTCGAGGTTATTCAGTGCCAAGGAAGTCGATCCATATTTGAAGCGAATCATCTCTCCTTGTTCGGTTACGCGAATACTGTTGCTGATGGAACCCGGCGGTTGGGACAATATCGCTGATCGAGCCGGTCCGCCACCGCGGCCGACTGTGCCGCCGCGACCGTGAAATAACGTGAGTTTGACGGCGTACTTTTCGGCGATAGTCACCAAGTCTTCTTGGGCCCGATATTGAGCCCAAGCAGCCGCCATTTGGCCGGCATCTTTAGCTGAGTCAGAGTAGCCGATCATGATTTGTTGGTAGCCTTGGATGTAATGGGTATACCAAGGAATGCGCAACAAGCGTTCGAGTGTCCAAGCCGCATTTTCGAGATCTTCAAGGGTCTCAAACAAGGGCACCACAGGCAGTTGTTTGCGCAGGCCGCACTTCTTGAGAAGCAAGACCACGGCGAGCACGTCCGATGGATTTTTTGCCATTGAGATGATGTAGCAGGAAATGCCTTCGGCTTCGTCGTTTGCGATCAGGCGAAATGTCTCCAGGGTCTCGACGACACTGGCTGACGGTGACCATTCGTCAGGAATCAAGGGGCGTTTTGTTTCGAGTTCCGCGACCAGAAAATCCTGCCGAGCTTTTTCTGACCATTGACCATACTGCCCGAGTTCGAGATAGGTCGTCAGCTCGTCGAGTAACTCAACATGTTTGTCAGCGTTCTGGCGAATGTCTAGGTCAACCAGGGTCACGCCAAATGTCGTTACCCTCACCAGGGTGTCCTTCAACAGGCCGTCGGCAATAATGCCCATGCCGCAACTATGCAATGACTCGTAGCAGGCGAATAGTGGGTTGAATAATTGATGAGGTTGTAAGATCAGGCCTTCCTGCGGAGGTTCGTCAGAGGACGACCATTGCCGAGTGGCCGTGAGCTGTTCGCGAAGATTCCGCAAAACAACACGGTAAGGCTCGTGGGCTTCTCCGTTCGATAATTGGCGGATTTCATCGCTGCAGTGACTCATGGAAAGCTGCGAGAGTAGTTCCTCTACATCGCGCAGGTATAAATCTGCGGCCATCCAGCGCGCCAGACGAATCACTTCGTCGGTGACGCGGGCGGTGACATTGGGATTGCCATCTCGATCTCCGCCCATCCAGGACGCGATCTTAACCGGGGTGGACGTGATAGACAGATGCGTGCCGGTGTGTTCGAACAGCAGTTGGTCGAGGCCTTTCCAAAGCTTAGGTATGGCATTCCAGAAGGAATGTTCTATGACGGCATAGCCCCATTTAGCCTCATCCTGTGGCGTCGGTGGTTCGGTGCGGATCTCGTCCGTATACCAGACTTCGGCAATTAAGCGTTCGAGCTCAAGGCGATTATTGCTTGGCAGAGGTTGGTCTTCGGTGACTTTGTCTAACTGCGACGAAATGCGATTGTATTTTTGAATCAGGGTGCGTCGCGTAATTTCCGTTGGGTGCGCCGTTAGCACCAGTTCACAGCTAATATTGTTTACGGTCGAAATAATGTCAGCCTGGCTGATCCCGGTCGCCTCAAGGTGGTTGAATAAAGCATTGAGGTTGGAGGCCTGGGGGAAGTCGCCATGACGCAGGTCGTCAGCTTCTGCTTGCTCGGCGATATTGGCGAGATTGAGGAACTGGTTAAAAGCCCTTGCGACGGACACGAGAGTGTCGCCTTCTAGGCTCTTGAGTGCGGTATGCAGCGCCCTGTCAGGGGTGTCGTTGCCCTGACGCCGCTGTTTGGCGAGGACTCTGATCTCTTCAATTTTTTCGACAAACTCGGGGCCGTGCTGATCAATCATGGTTTCGCCAAGGATGTCGCCGAGAATTCTCACTCGGTGGCGAAGTCGTCTTGATATCAGTTCGTCCACAGTCGCTCCAAAAAACAGTTTTAGTGTCTACGTATTGCGAAGATAAAGTCGCGGAAATAATCCATCAGTGTTTCATATTTGAAGTCTGTGAATTCACCGGCGTCGAAGTACATGCCATGGGCTGCACAGGTCTCATACTGGAGATGTTTCTGCTTGGGATCAGAAACTGGGGTCATTCGTACACCGCAGCGAGGGCAGTCGATATCCCGCAGGGCGTAGTGTTGCTGGCTAAGGATTGTGCCGCTATCGTCGATGTGTTCTGACATCCATTTATCTTTGAGTATTTCAGCCTCGCCAAGGTCAAACCAGAGACCATGACAAGCGACACATTTATCGATTGTCACGCTGCCGGATAGGGTACTTAAGGTTTTTTCTTGCATCCTGCCATGGCATTTTGGACATTCCATTGTCTATTCTCCCTTTGGTCTTTTGGTATTATCCATAGATTAGCCCGGGATGCGAAATGGTTTCCCGGGGGCTATTTCGCCGTTGCTGTTTCGTCACTACCATTTCGTCGATATAGTACAAGCCATTAGCCTTTAGGTAGCGTTGGCGTCGAACGATGATGTGGAAATTGTTGAAATTGCAGAGTGTCCTGTTGTTGGCTTTGAGCACCATTGGCGCAGCCCAAGCAGCCCAAGCAGAGGCGCCTGATGAAGGCGGCGCCATGACCCTTGATGCTCGCGTCGATGAAGGCGTTATGGGTATCAATGACAAGTTGGTCAAGTGGCGCCGTGATCTGCACGCGCATCCCGAATTGAGTAATCGTGAATTTCGAACCGCGGAGGTCATCGCGGCGCATCTTCGCGCGCTGGGCATGACAGTGACGACTGACGTTGCGCATACCGGTGTGGTTGGTTATTTGCGCGGTCGTAGCGAACACCCATTGGTGGCCTTACGCTCAGACATGGATGCCTTGCCCGTGACCGAACAAGTCGATTTGCCCTTTGCCTCAACGGTCAAGGGGGAGTATCTGGGTCAAGAGGTGGGTGTTATGCATGCCTGCGGCCATGATAATCATATGGCCATGCTGATGGGTGCCGCTGAGGTGCTTGCGGGCATGGCCGACGAGATTCCCGGTTCCATTAAATTCATCTTTCAGCCAGCGGAGGAAGGGCCGCCGGAAGGTGAGCAGGGCGGTGCGCAATTAATGGTTAAAGAAGGCGTTCTGCAAGACGTGGATGCCATCTTTGGTTTGCATGTTTTTCCTTCTGCGCTCGGCACCGTTCAGTATCGCGCGGGTGGCATTATGGCCAGTTCCGATACCTTTAGAATCAAGGTCAAGGGTCGGCAAACCCATGGCGCCGTGCCTTGGGGCGGGGTTGATCCGATCGTTGTGGCAGCCCAGATTGTGCTTGGCTTACAGACAATTCCAAGTCGCCAATTGGACTCTACGTTGACGCCGTCGATCGTCACGATCGGCAAGATTCAGGGAGGGGTGCGGTCCAACATTATTCCCGATGAAGTTGAGATGCTCGGCACGATTCGAACCTTCGACCAGGCAGTGAGAGAAGATATACATGCACGCATGGAGCGTACTGCCAGTCTCATCGCCGAGAGCGCCGGGGCGACAGCCGAAGTGCAGATTCTTGCCGGCACGCCGGTGACCTCGAATGACCCACTGTTGACGCGCCTGATGGTGCCCACGCTTGAGCGGGTGGTGGGTCAGGCGCAGTTGTCAATATCACCGAGGACGACCACGGCAGAGGATTTTGCCTATTATCAGCAGCAGATACCGGGCATGTTTTTCTTTCTCGGCGTCGCTAATCCTTTGGACCCGGCACCCGCCTCAAATCATTCACCTTACTTTTATGCAGATGAACGGGCCTTACCTGTTGGGGTCAAGTTGCTGACGTATCTCGCCCTGGATTATTTGCGCTTGGCTGGGGCCGACAAGGCGCCATGAGTCAGCCCATGGATCTCGACTACAGCGTCCCGTAGATGTCGTGCGAATCGTGACAGTCTATCGATGTTACAAAGCTGATCCTGATCATTCATCTGAAATTGACTGCCGTAAGGTGGCAGATGAACGAAGACTACCGTGCTGAGGCGGGGATAATCTTCTTTGAGGCTTTCCAGGCTATACAGGGTTTCTTCGCAGAGAAATGCGCCGGCGTCGGTGGATACTCGAATCGGCCAGCCGTGTGCGCGCAGGCGCTGACAAAGTGGTTCTGCAGCGATGCTGGCATTGCGTAGTGCTGGCCCCAGTGGGTCAATCAGGCGCTGCAAAGGCGTGTTGGCGCGATTGTCAGGACGCATGGCCCGTTCATTGCGCGCAACGATCTCGATAGTAAACTCACCCACATGGCCTTCGCCCATGCTGATAATGATGTTCGGACAATGGCTGGCACAAATAGGCTTTAGTCGGGCCAGGGGTTCGCCCCAAACTACGGGTATCTCAAGGGTGTCGACTGCCAGACCTTGACTCGCCAATGACTTAACGGCGAGCCAGGAGGCATTCTCTAGGCGTCCGTCGAAGGGGCTGAAGCCGGTCATTAATATGTGCATGGTGCTGCTCTGGGCTGTTTGATATAGGGATTGAAGCAAAGCTTGAGTCATTGATCAATGGTGCTTTTGGCCTCCTTGCCCCCGAGTGATGGTCGCAGGTGCTACACTCTGGTTTTTATTGTCGGCCCAATATGTCTCAGGTAACGCGCAAGCAATCTGCCAGCGTCGGTAGCAAAGCCGGTCGGTTTTTTACCCGAGGCATGTTTGCGGCATTAAAAAATCGCGACTTTCGCTTTCTTTGGGTCGGTAATCTCGCCGCTCAGTTTGCCATGCAGATGCAAATGGTGGCCCGAGGCTGGCTCATCTATGCCATGACGCAATCGCCTATGATGCTGACCTGGGTGCTGTTGTCCTTTGCTGCGCCATCCTTTCTGTTTTCCTTATTCGGTGGCGTGATGGCTGACCGTATGCAGAAGAAGCAAGTGATGATGGTAGCCCAGGGCTTAAATGCCACGGCGACCCTGGTGATGGCGACGATCGTGATGAGCGGTCAGGTGACCTTCATGGACTTCATCTACTTTGGCTTATTCAACGGTACGGTATTGGCCTTGAGCATGCCGGCGCGCCAATCGGTGATGCCAGAGTTAGTGGGTGAAGAGACGCTGTTTAACGCGATGGCGTTAAGTACCGCTAGCATGAATCTGTCCAGGGTCTGCGGTCCGGCACTGGCGGGTGCCATCATCGCCATGCTCGCCGATGGCGATACCGCCAACACCTTTGCGGTCGGCGTGGTGTATTACATCATTGCCGCGCTCTACCTGATCGCCGTGGCCGCGTTGCTGCTGATGCGCTATCAGGGGAACTCAACTATGGTGGTGGAGCAAGGCGTGTTCGCCGACATCGGCGCTGGCTTGGTCTATATGTGGCGCTCACCGCTCATTTTCGGTTTGTTGTTGATGGCCTTTGTTCCCATGTTGTTTGGAATGCCGATCCAATTTTTGATGCCCGCGTTCAACCAGGACATGTTGCAGGGGGGGGCGGATTCGTTGGGTTTGCTGCTGGCGTTCAATGGCCTGGGGGCGCTGTGTGGCAGTTTGTTGTTGTCCCGCCTCGGCGACCTGCGGCATAAAGGGCTCTGGCTGCTTTTACTGTCACTGGGTTGGGCGGTGTTCATGGCGATGTTTGCGTTCACGACCCGATTAGCGTTGGCGGTGCCGATGATTACCTTGGTCGGACTCTGTAGCTCCATGTATATGGCCATGAACATGAGTTTGGTGCAATTGGCCGTGCTGCCGGCGATGCGGGGTCGGGTCAACAGTATTTTGATGATGTCATTTGGCTTGATGCCGGTGGGTGTGATCCCCGTCGGGTATATTGCCGAACACTATGGCATTGACACTTCCTTGTGGATTAGCGCCGTCTGTCTGGCTATAGTCACCCTGGTGCTAGCGGTTTGTATCCCTGCGATCAGACAGATCGATCAGGGTTATGCAAAGCCACCGCCGACGGCGTGACGCAAAACGTGGCTGTGAGGTTTCGTCAGCAGAACCCAAGGTTTGAAGAACAGATCGAAAATGCGCCAGTAGGCGTCAAAAGAAGTCAGTAAAAAATCATAAAACCGGAGTAGAAGCATGAAAGCTGCCATATTTAGAGAAGTGGGAAAGCCCCTGCAAATCGAGCAAATCAGCATCTCAAAGCCAGGGCCAAGAGAAGTATTGATTAGAACGGCAGCAGCCGGCGTCTGCCATAGTGATCTGCACTTTATCGAGGGCCTGTATCCTGCCCAGACACCCATGGTGCTTGGCCATGAGTCAGCAGGTATTGTTGAGCAGGTTGGATCTGACGTCACTTATGTTAAGCCCGGCGACCATGTGATCACCTGTCTGTCAGTTTTTTGTGGTCATTGCGAGCAATGTTTGACCGGTCATATGTCCCTGTGTGCCAGTGCGGAAGTGCGTCGGCCCGCCGATGAAGAGCCGCGTTTGTCACATAATAATGCCATCGTAAACCAGTTTGCCAACCTGTCTTCCTTCGCAGAGCAAATGCTGATTCATGAGCACGCGCTGGTGAAGATTCGTGAAGATATGCCGCTGGACCGTGCTGCCTTGATCGGTTGTGCTGTGACCACTGGTGTGGGTTCCGTGTTTCATACGGCCGCCGTGGCGCCGGGCAGTACAGTGGCTGTTATCGGTTGTGGTGGGGTTGGTCTGTCAGCAATCAATGGCGCCGCGATTGCGGGTGCGGCACGAATTATCGCGATCGATATGGTGGACTCCAAGCTTGAGATGGCAAAGGACTTTGGCGCAACGGATGTGATTAACGGTCGCAATGGTGATGCTGTCGAGCAAGTGATGGAATTAACCAAAGGCGGGGTACAGTATTCCTTCGAAGCGATTGGTTTGAAGCAGACGGCGGAAGATTCGTTTCGCATGTTGAGACCGGGCGGCACTGCAACCATCATCGGTATGATTCCCGTCGGCGTGAAGATCGAGTTGATGGGCGCAGCGTTCCTGCAGGAGAAGAAGATTCAGGGCTCAATGATGGGTTCAAATCGGTTTCGAGTTGATATGCCACGATTCATCGATTTTATCTGCAAGGCAAGCTGCATCTAGACCAACTGATTTCTAAGCGTATTAAGCTTGAGCAAATCAATGACGCCTTCGCCGATATGAAGACCGGCGCAGTAGCGCGCAGTGTTATTGTGTTCGATCAATAGCACTCGTCTGTGCGGTTACTGCATCAGCCTATGCTAGATCTGATCTAGGAAGGCGGGTGCAGTCGCCAGCGAGGCTCAGGCCGACTCTTCTTCTTTGAGTCGGATACGACTCTTCTTGTCTGGATATTTGGCATTGATGGGTTCATAGAAGGCCCGAATTTTGTCCATATCTTCTTTTACGTTGCCGCTAAGATAGAACGATAGCCCCAGACCTGCCACCTTGCGCTGATAATCGAGGTACCCGCAGACCACTGGAATATTGGCTTCCAGCGCGATCCGGTAAAACCCTGACTTCCAGTATTCCGTATAGCCGCGAGTGCCACTGGGTGGTACTACTAGCGCTGTGCCATCGCCGTGCTTGATTCGCTCTGCAAGCCGCTGTACCAGATTGGTGCTTCGTGAACGCTCGACGGGTACGCCGCCAAAAAAAGTCATTAGCGGGCCAAGCACTGGCACGAACAGGGTGTTCTTAACCAGCCAGTTTATGCGTAGATGCAACGAATAGGCGGCGCCAAGCAGCAAAATGGCATCCCAGTTACTGGTATGCGGCGCAGCGATGACTAACATGTTTTTAGTCATAGGTGCGTCACCCTCCACGCGCCAACGGGTGACAAACAGGATGAATCGACCTAAGTAGTGGGCCGGGGAACTGCATCTGGGGCGAATATCCTGCATGTGTCGTCTTGTCCCTGCAGCTCAGGCGTGATGGCTGCCGAATATTGTTCTGTTGATGGTCAAGGACCCTGCTGGTCTTGGCGTCTTTTGTTTCAATCCGTTTAGTGTGATCCTGCCGGTGCCGTGCGGTCTGTCGCGAGGCTTTATTGGCCAGAATCCGAAGCAGTATAACCAGTTTGGGGTGAGCCCTCATAGTCTCGCTAGTTCAACCCGTCAGCATGTGGCCGTCCATGATCCAGCAGGGATACTGCCAATCGGCGTCGCGACGCTGTTATACTGGGCGCCTGGAGTGTTTCATAACACCATTTGTCAATGTGGGTGCAGGTTCGATGCTGATGCAATATATTTTCGTCTTATTTACCGCGATCATTCTTTTGACGGGTGGTGCCTCTGTCAGTGCAGAGTCTGTAGCGGCCTTGGACGACCCGATTAACGTCACTGTCGAGCAGCAAATCCAACAAGTCGATCTGTGGGTTGTGGCTGGCGACAAGGTCAATGCCGCTGCGGGTAATGCGCGAATCAGCCAGTCGCTGGCGCAAGACCCGGAGTGGGTCGCTGGCATACTTGCACAAGCCCGCAGCGTTGATGCGGCACTGGCCGACGTTGCCGATACGGTCTTGATGATGGCGGCAGACGCTCAAAATGCATTGCAGTCGAGTGATTTTGAGACAGCGCTGGCGTCCCAGGAAGCCAGCGCGATGCTCGCCAACGACATCCTTGGTGCGAATCACGGGCTAACGCTGGCGTCGCACCGCGATCTTGGGCTGATGTACCGCGAAGCGGGTATGGCGCAGGAGGCTGAGCAGTACTACAACCAAGCTTTAGGCGGCGCGATGGATGCGCTCGGTGAGCAGCACCCAGTGACTCTGGAGATCAGAGGTCTGATAGCGGAACTCTATGCTGCCTCTGGTTTGGTAGAGGAAGCCTCGCTGATGCAGGCGTCAGTTGTCGAGGGGTTGGCGCTGAGTCTTGGCAAGGGACATCCGACGACGCTGGATGCGCGGTACCTCGGGATCAGCTGGCTGAAAGATTTTGGTGATTATGCCGGTGCGCTGGTTACGCTTGAAACCCTGTGCGCCGATATTGCCATGAGTCATGGCGACTATCACCCAGCAGTCATTGATTGTCTGATCTATCGTGCGAGTGCGGAGCAGTCTGTAGGCAAGGTCGCGCAAGCAGAAATGACCAACCAGCAGGTTGTCGAGCGCCTGGCAGCGACCGTGTCGGGCGTTAACGATAGAGTCTTTAACGTGATGGCTGATCTGGCCGAGCTCTATCGGCAGCAAGGTCGTTATCAGGAAAGCAAAGACCTGTTGTCTGGTCTGATCCAAACTGCCCTGCAAGTGAACAACCTTGAGGCGGCTAACAAGGGTAAAGCTTATCTGGCGCGGACCCTGAAAGAAGAGGGCGCTCTGACGAGTGCCAGAATTTTGACCGAGGAAGTCCTTGAATTTGGTCTCAGTCAGTGGCTGGATCGGCCTATCAGTATCTACAATACGCTGTTGGAGTTGGGTGCCATCTATCAGGCTGAGGGTAAGTTGGCCGAAGCTCAGGCGACCTATGAGGAGGCCTACGAGAATTTGTCGCGGGACTATGGAGACGTGCATCCATCGACATTGGTCGCCGGCGTCAATCTCGCTCAGATTTATGAAAAGAACGGCTTGTATGATCGGGCTGAACCCTTGATGAAATCGACCCTGGCACGGCTCGAAAAGAATTTTGGTCCGGCGCACCCAGATAGTTTGCGCGCCAGAAACAATATGGCCTTGTTAGATGAGAGCCAAGGTAAGTTTGATGAAGCCGAGCCGCTGTATTTGCAGTCTCTGGATATTATGCGGGAGGTTTATGGGCCTGAGTATACCGACGTTATCGCCGTCAAAAATAATCTGGCTTATCTATATATGATGATGGGAGATTTCGACTCTGCTGCGAATATGTTTGTCGATGTCCAGCAGCAATGGCAGATTCAATTTGGTGAATCACACCAAAACACCCTCAAGGCCACTAACAACCTGGGACGGGTTTATCAGAAGCTCAAGCGACTACCAGAAGCTGAGCAACAGATTCAGGTTGCGCTGGCCTTGCGCCAGGAAGCGCTTGGTGCTGAACATATCGATAGCATACGCTCCATGATTGACCTGGGCGGTGTCTACATTGACGAACAACGCTTGGCCGACGCCGACAGTATTTTGACTGCCGCTTTGACCTTAGCAGAAAATAATTTAGGCGATCAGCACCCTTATACCTTCGATGCACTGAATTTGCTGGCTAAGGCGAAGGAAGCGGCGAATGACTTACAGGCTGCCGTTGATCTGCGCGAGCAAGGGATGAGTCGTCGTAGTGTCTTCCTCGATCGAATGCTCTGGACCACCGGTGAAAATGCGCGAGAAGGTTATATTCGTTTGCATCGGCCTGAGCTGAACGATTATTTGGCCTTGCTAACGCGTCTTGATGGGCCGGATCGGGGCAAAAAAGCCATCAACGCCAGCCTCCAGCGGAAAGGCTTGTTGCTGAAGGTCACTTCAGAAATTCAGCAGATAGCCACGCTGGCGCAAGATCCAACTTTAACGGCTCTCGCTGATGAGTTAACAGCGACTCGTAAAGAGCTGGCGTCGCTCACGTTATCGGGGCCGACTGCCGAAACCCTAGGTCGACATCCCCAGCTGCTACGTGAGCTTGAGCTGCAGGTTGATGATCTCCAGGGGCAGTTGGGGCGAGCGAGTGTGCGTTTTAAAAGCTCCATTGCCCATGTCAGTGCCGATACGCTGGAGGGGATCTTGAAGGAAGATCGAGCGCTGGTGGACTTTCTATTTTACGAGGACGCTGGTGAATCCAAACTGATGGCTGCGGTGGTACTGAATGAAGGTGGAGAGCTACGTTACGAGCTGGTGGAGTATTCAGATCGTGCTACCGTTGACGCGGCAATCATCGCCTACCGTAGCATCATACAAGATGATGGCGCTGACGAGGATGATCTTCTGGATGTGGGGATGGACACCTATGCTGAAGTCTGGGAGCCGATTCAGGCCATCTTGGGCGATGTGACATCGATCTATTTGGTGCCTGATGGCACACTCAATATCTTGCCCTTTAGTGCGCTGATGAGTCCCGACGAGGAATATCTGATCCAGACCCACGACCTACATATTCTCAGCTCGGGTCGCGATTTGTTGCCCAGCGGCTTTAATCTAGTGAGTGGCGACTACGTGATTCTTGCGGGCCCCGATTATGATTCCACTGAAGTTGTCAGCAAAGCTGAGATGCAGATTGCCATGGGTAAACGCTCGTCAACGATGCAGGTTGGCATTCGTGCGGCAGGAACAGGGCTGCGCGGATTGAGTTTTGCGCCACTGCCCGGTGCCGAACAGGAAGGCAGGATAATCACCAGCCGGGTCGTGGACTATGAGTCGGGCAGCCAGGAGTTTTTCGGCACTCAAGCCCAGGAGCGGGTGTTGTCCAACCTGGCTCAGCCACCAGAGATATTACATATTGCGACCCACGGGTTTTTCCTCAAAGCGGACGACTCTTTGAAAAAGCGTCTGCTGAAGTTGCAACGTGGGTCCGAGTTGCAAGTGCCGCCGCCGGGAGATAATCCGCTGCTGCGAGCGGGCTTGGCATTTGCCGGCATTAATACCAATGCGCAGTTTCTGGGTGATATCGATACGCTGAATGATGGCGTGCTGACGGCGCTTGAGGTGCTGAGCCTGAACCTGTCGGGAACGCGTTTAGTGGTGCTGTCGGCTTGTGAAACTGGGCTTGGTGAGATTCATGAAGGCGAAGGCGTCTATGGCCTGCGCCGATCCTTTCAGGAGGCGGGGGTCGCAGAGGTGATTAGCTCTCTGTGGGAGGTCAGCGATGCCGGCACCCAGGCGCTGATGACAGATTTTTACGATCGCCTGTTGTCAGGCCAGCCGGCGCGAGAAGCGTTGCGAGATGCGAAATTAGGTCTGCTGGCGTCGCCGCAATGGAATTATCCCTATGTATGGTCTGCTTTTATGATTGTCGGCAGCTATGAGTCGGCGGGTTTTGTTACACAATAGTGTTAGTCGAACCGTCGATAATTTTTGATCAATATCCAAGGAGAATTTTTAGTGGCGCATCAAACCGGTATAGCTC
>JABMOJ010000539.1 GCA_013204195.1 SAR86 cluster bacterium | reverse complement strand
GTAGTCTTCTTAAGGTGAGGCGTGATCATAACAAACTGCGTTTTAATAGGGTAATGCTCTGTCTGGTGCTCGATCTTCGACTATCGACCCTTGATCCGATCAGGGGTGGAATCCATAGCTTTTTATCAAGAGCAGCGCTTTAATGCCTGCATGGACAATCTATGGCTGGTTATAACATCGGCGTTGTTCCTGATCGCGACGGCGATCTTGATTCTGACCTGGCGACGTCAGCAGACGTTTTTCCTGTTATATGAGGCGAATCCGCTGCCTTTGTTCCGTCTCGACAGTACGCAACAGCTGATTCAGTGTAATCAGGTCTTTGCCCGTCTGCTGGGGTATAGCAGTAGCGCTGAGTGCTTAGCCTTGTTCAATGAATATCCGCATTATCAGTCCGCGGACTTCGGCGAGTTGCAAGAATTCCTGCAGAATATGCCCCAATTAGATGGTGCCGTTGAACCGAGTCTGAACCTGGTCAGTCGTTATGGTGATCGACTGTACCGGCGGGTCAAAGTGTTTCAGCGACTGACTCAGGGTCGATTTGACTTGTATTTAGCCGATGACAGTCAGCCCCAGTTCGTGATCAATCAGCAGGCAGAGTTCGCACATTTTATTCAGCAGCCATTGTTCCCCGCATTCATCCTGGATGACAATTTTACGATTCTATCTGCGAGTCCTTTGGCCAACCGATACTTTTCCTTGGCGGCTGAAGACACTATTCGACCGCCGCTCAGCGTATTGTTCCCGGTCAATGATCGCGTGCGTGTGGTGGCGTTGATCGAGCGTCGGCTGGCAGCCAACCATCGGGCTTCGTTGACCTTTGCTGGCTTGCTGAAAACGACGGAGGTGCGGCAATGTCAATGGCACTTTATGCGTGCCGAGGAGCCCGGGAAAAACATTTTGGTGCTGTGTCGTATGGATTCAGGCGAGCCGCCACTGACATCATGGCTTGATTTTCTGATCGAGACGACATGGGGGCACTGGATCATCGATTTACCGCAACAAACCTTAGCATTGTCGGATCGTTGGCGATCGTTCTTGGGCTATGATTCGCCCGACGAAGAGCAACCGATAGGGTTTTGGCGCGAGATTATTGCGCCCCCCGATCAGGACCGTGTGGTCGCGGCGCTGACAGACTACGTCAGTGGCCAGATCGATAGGTTCTCTATTGAGCATCGTCTGGCGGGGCCTAACGGCGTTGAGCATGCGGTAACTTCCATCGCAACGGCGATGGTGAAAGCTGAATCGGGAGAGGTCATTCGCGTTTATGGCTTACATATAATCGCGGCTCAGGCCGACGAGGACAGACGGGGTCAGCCAAGCATTTCCGACGGGGGGCGAGGCGCCGAAGCTACCAGCGATGCCGGCAGACAGCATGCGCTGCTCAATTACAACGCAATCATCCTCGGCTACGCCTCTATACTGCAGCGCATGGATAAGTTACCGCTACCGGCAAAGAAATTTGTCGATGCGATGCATGACGCAGCCTTGGGGATACGAGATTTGTTCTCTGCGCCATTAACCCTGATCGACGGGGCCCTGTTGGACGAATTGAACGCGGAGCTCGGCACCGCAGTACGAATGGTCGGCAGCAATTTGACGACAGATCAGGCGCGCCAGATGCAGGGGCCGTTGCGTCAAATGTTGGTGTTTTCTCGGTTAGCCCAGCCGGGTGCGCTGGCCGGTGAGCTCAAGTGCGAAACTACAATGGCGCTGGCGACGGATAGTTGTAGTGCTTGTGGCGTGTCGCTAGGGCCGAGTCAATGGTTAATGCTCTATTTAGAACAACCTGACCTGGTGCTCGACAGAGTTTATCAAGGGTACGGATTTACGCCCGGCGCATCAACTAACCAGGTCGGAGGCGACAACCCCTTGGCAGACCTGAGCCAGTTGGCTCATAGGATGGGCGGGCATCTCATTCTGGATAGCCAGACGGGTACGTGTCAGCTGAGCGTTTACTTGCCTATTAAAGGTGGCTTTACAGGACCTGTAGCCGAAGGCGGCGGCCCGCTCGACCTGACGTCGAGACACATTACTGTTATCGACGATCAGCCGGCGTTGACGGAGTTTCTTAGCATTGTTTTGAATCAGGCAGGCTACCAGGTGACGGTCTATAACGATTCTGTCATGGCCCTTGATCGATTGCGCGAGCAACCCTATGCCACTGACTTAATTATCACAGATCAATATATGCCCAACCTGTCCGGTCATGCCATCATGCAGGTTATGCGGCAAGTGCGCGCAGATTTGCCGATCATCCTGTGTTCAGGTCACCCGACCGACCCTGCGACGGATTCGACTGCAGGCACTTCAATCCACACTCTTCGAAAACCCTTCGAGCCAGCCGCGTTGCTCGATATTGTCGCGGGTATATTCGAGCACCGCTAGGTCGTCGATTCGGCCCGCCTCAGGAAAGTGGTTATGACCGCGCGCAGCCCGCAAGTAAGCCTACTGTGGCAGCAAACCTAGTGCGGCGGAGAGCGACTCACCGATGGGCCGGTGGATAACCAAATCACAAAGATCATCTAGGTCAGTGGCTTCATTATTGATGATAATCAAGCGCGCACCTTGCTGGCTCGCAACTCGCGGCAAGCTGGCCGCCGGATAGACGCTCATTGACGAGCCCATCGCCAGCAATAGATCGCAGTTGATGACAGCTTGGTGGGCACGTTGCATGGCGAGCTCAGGCATGGGCTGGCCAAATGAAATCGTCGCGGTCTTAATGATACCGCCGCAGAGCTGGCAGTAGGGTAACTGGTCGTCTTGCATAAAAGCTTGCTTGATCGGCGCCAGTTCATAGCGTTGGTGACAGTCGAGGCAGGTGGCGTAATTCGCGTTACCATGAACTTCAATGACTTGATCGTCGTCAACGCCGGCCCGTTGGTGTAAGCCGTCGACATTTTGCGTGATAACGCCCAACAGCTTGCCGAGTTGGGCGAGCTTGGCGACACCGATATGACCAGTATTGGGTGCCGCTGTGGCCATCAGATCAGGACCACTGAACTTTCGACGCCAGGATTCCCGACGCACAGTCTCGGATCGAACAAAGTCGCCGAAATCAATGGGCGTCATGGTCTTCCAAATACCCTTTGGGCCCCTAAAATCAGGAATACCCGATTCCGTACTGATACCCGCGCCCGTGAAAACGACAATGCGCTGCGCCTGTTGTAAAAGGGCTGATAACGCATTGATCTGCGCTTGCCATTCCGAATCTCTCATCGGCGTTGTGGCAGCGGACTCTTGCTTATGGGGCTTTGGCTTAGAGGACGTTAAAACATCGGGCGGCGCAAAACGGTCAGACATCGTGGGTGAGCTCCTAAACGATATGGACGAGTCGGCGTAAGAATGCCGGCAGTCTACAGAGTAAGCAAATTATTGACCGACTTGCTACCTATTTCCTATTTCTCCTTTCGCCTTTTTGTCCACATTTTCTGATGGTCTCATTGCAGTATTCACCCATGAGGCTATCGACACGATTAACAGTGTAAGAGCGGCACGACCCGTGCTTGGCTTTCCTGGATAGTTAAAGTTGCATCTCGGGGAAAGCAATAATATGCGCAGCAAAAGTTATCTGATGCTCTGCGTGGTTGTCTTAGCGGGTGTCGCTTTGACGATTCTCGACGTGCCCCAGTGTTGCCGAGACTTAAGGGCCCGCTGTTGGGCTGTTGGGCTTTTCGGCCACTGATCCATTTAAGCCACTGCGAATCGTTGTCAGCGATCGATGCGTCACTCGTACCGCTGACGCTAACCCTGAGGGCGCTCGAGTAGCGATAGAAGTAGCTAAACAAGCTATAGTGGGCCTTATCGGCCGAACTCAGGCTATTTGAAGGTTGCTATCGATGGGCTTGTACGACAAATACCTACTGCCTAAGCTGTTGAATTTAGCGATGAAGGCACCGGAAATGACCCGCTTACGGCGCGAATTGGTGCCGCTAGCCACCGGCCGCGTGTTGGAAATTGGTGTCGGGTCTGGGCTGAACCTGCCGTTTTATGCTCAGCAGGTGCACGTCACTGGAGTCGATCCCTCCCTGGAGCTGCAGGCTTACGCTCGAGAGATTGCTCAGGACGCAAAATTAGCGGTTGAGTTTTTGGCAGTGAGCGCCGAAGCCATTCCGTTGGCAGATAACATCTTTGATACAGCGGTGATTACCTGGAGTCTGTGCACGATTCCGGATCCAGATGCCGCATTGCGCGAGGTCAGGCGTTTGTTGAAGCCAGCGGGCAAACTCATTTTTATTGAACACGGCGAGTCACCAGAGGCGAACATTGCCACCTGGCAGCGGCGCATCAATCCCACCTGGAACAAGCTCGCGGGCGGTTGTCATTTAAACCGTCGGCCCGATACCGCGATGCTGGCCAATGGCTTTAAATTTGCTGAAATGACAAAGGGCTATATCCCCGGGCCGAAAATAGCGACGTATAGCTACCGGGGTATTGCCACCATCGCCTAGCGCACGCCGTGCATACGTTTGTGCAGCAAGGGCGACAGCGCTAACACGACGAAAGCCAGACCAATGGCCACCCACGCGAGCTTCTCAAATACCGAGCTGTAAATCGCCAGTGACGTCAGGGCATCGACGGCGCCAGTATCGTTGTCATTGATCGCCATCGCACCGGCTATCATGCCACCGACATAGGACGCGAACGCACTGGACAGAAACCAGACGCCCATCATCATAGCCGCAATACGCTTCACCGAGAGTTTAGTGACCATGGATAAGCCCACGGGCGACAGGCACAGCTCGCCCGTGGTGTGCAGTAGATACATCAGAGCGAGCCAGATAATCGATACCTTGCCGTCAGGGTCCGCCAGAGAGGTGCCATAGACCAACACGGCAAAGCCCAGGCCCACCTGAAGTATACCCAGACCAAATTTGGCGGGGGTGGTTGGCTCAAGACCTTTGGCCGCGAGCTTGACCCAGATCCAGGCGAATACGGGTGCGAGAAAAATAATGTACATGGGGTTGAGCGCCTGGAACATGCCGGCGGTGAAAACTTCGCCCATATTGATATTTCGATCGGTAAATAGCGTCAGCGACG
>JABMOJ010000538.1 GCA_013204195.1 SAR86 cluster bacterium | reverse complement strand
GCCTGCCACACGCAGGACAAACAATCTCGGCGCATTCTTGGAATCAGTAAAATTAAGGCGCTAGATGAGTTTTTGGCGGGTGAGTATAGCTACCTGACTCGAGACTATGAATCTGCATTGGTTTCCTTTGCTAATGTTTTAGATGCTAACGCGAGCACCCCAGATGACAGGTCAAAGGCGCTTAACAGGATTTTGATTATCGAGGTTGAGGTTAAGGCTGATTTGGGCGCTGGCATCCAGCAGCTCGAGCTTTTGCGGGGCTTGGGTAAAGGCGATGGTGCGGAACTCGCGCAGTTGGGCGACTGGATTGAAGTATTGCGGCAGGTGCAGTTGGCGCCGAAAGCCGCCTCGCCACTCCATAAGAAAAGCATTCTCGAACTGGATACTTTTTTGCGCCTGCGCTGGCCGACGATTCAGGCCGGTCTGAACTGGCATGGTCAAACCGCTTATTGGATGGTGATCCGTGGTGAGCTGAATCGTTTGCTGGGGAGTGCCGCCGATGCCGCGGAAATGCCGCGGCTATATTATTGGCTTGCGGTCAGTGATCGGGCGTTGAACTATCAGTTTTTTGATTCATTATCGCGACGCTATCTCGAGCAATGTATTGCGCAATATCCCGCTCATGCCTATGGGCAAAAATGCTTGAGTGAGTACGAGACGCTAGTGACGACCTCGTTTTCAGGCTCCGCCGGTACCTTCGTGCCTGTGCAAATTCAGCAGCGGCTGGACACCATGCGCAACCGCGTCAAGGGCGTGAAACCCTAGTTTTGCCCTTGACGGCGGTTGAGATAGGCTGCGGCTTAATGCTTGTTAATGCCAGTTAATGCCTGTTAATGCTTAGGGTCGATAAGAAAACTGGGTCGATCCTGTGCTGACGGTGCCAGCCACGAGCTTGGCCCAACGACAGAGATGTAGGCGCGTATCTCGAGGGTCAATGATCTCCTCAATTTCAAAAAATTCCGCAGACCGGAATGGTGAGCGTAGTCGATTGAGGCGCTGTTTGATCTCGGCCAGATGGGCGTCGTAATCACTGACTTCGGCGAGCTCGGCTTTATAGGCAACCTCAATCCCGCCTTCGATGGGCAGAGAACCCCAGTCGCCAGAGGGCCAGGCGATTCTAAAGTGATGCTTGCCAGGTTTTTTGTTCGAGGCCCCCGCAACCCCGAATGCCTTGCGTACCACAACACTGCAGAAGGGCACTGTGGTCTGGCCGAGGGCAGCTAAGGCCTGTGAGCCAAAACGTATGGTGGCGCTTTCTTCAGATTCTTTGCCGATCAAAAATCCGGGGCAGTCGATCAGGTGAATTAAGGGTAGGTGGAAGGTTGAGGCCAGGTCACAGTGTCGAACCAGCTTGCGACTGGCATCGGCTGTCCAGGCACCGCCATAGATCATGGCATCCTCGGCAAACACCGCCACAGGAATGCCATTGAGCCGCGCCAAACCGCAAATGATGGACTTACCCCATTGCTTGCCAATCTCAAAGAACGAATCCTGATCGAAGACGCTATTGATGATTTTGCGCATCTTGTAGACCTTTCGCGGGTCTCGAGGAATGATGTTCATGAGTTGTTCGTCGCGACGATCGACGGGATCATGACAGGCCACCCTGGGTGGCAATGCATCGACGTTAGAAGGCAAGTAGGACAGAAAACGTCGGGCCATAGCAAAGGCCTGGGCTTCTGACTCAGCCTCATCGTCAATAGCGCCGTTACGGGTATGGATTCGGCTGGATCCTAATTCTTCCTTGCTAACATCCCCCAGGCTGGCCCAGTCCACGAGGGCGGGCCCAGCAATCATCATTTGCGCAGTATCTTTGACGATTACCGAGTAATGAGACGTCGTCACCCGTGCGGCGCCGATACCGGCGACAGATCCGAGGGCCAGGGACACAGATGGTGCCACGCCCAAGTGGCCGACAATGGTGTCCCAGCCGGCGATCTGAGGAATGTAAGTTCGCCCGGCGGTTTCAATGGTCTTTACCGAGCCACCACCGCCCATGCCATCTACCAGTCGGATGTGGGGCAAGCCCAGTTCCAGCGCTAGCCCTTCGGCTTGCATGCGCTTGGCGCCGATAGACGCATCGGCAGATCCGCCGCGAACGGTAAAGTCATCGCCTGAGATCATCACTGCTCGGCCATCAATCTCGGCCGTGCCAAAGATATAGTTTGAGGGCGTGAAGCTCACTAGGTTGCCGTCATTATCGTATTGCCCAACGCCGGCGAGTTTGCCTACTTCGTGAAAGCTGCCTGGGTCAACAATGGCGTCAACCCGCTCTCGAATCGTCAGTTTGCCAAATTCATGTTGGCGAGCGACTTTGTCCGCGCCGCCCATGGCCTCTGCGAGAGTCCCGCGATGATGAAGTTCGTCAATCTCTTTATCCCAGCTCATCGTTGTCTGCCTTGTATGTAATATGTGTGATGTGTGGATTGATCTAAGGTTGCACTCTGTTACCGCATACTAGCAAGGATTTTGGTTGCTGTGCGCAGCAATTCCATCGGGGTTTTTTCTGCGGGTAAGGCGCGGAAATTTGTTAGACTCCCAGGTTCAATAGCGGCAGGTAGGGCAAGGCGATGAAAGAATACCGACAACACCGATTTACCGCGCCTCAAGGTGCAACGCAGATACTCTTGGTCCGCCATGGCGAATCTCGTGCTGCGAGTCTTGAAAATCCCTTTCCCCTCGTGGCTGAGCAAGGTGATCCTGAACTCGCTAATGCTGGGCGAGAGCAGGCAGAACGGGTTGGTGAAAGACTTCGACACTTGCCTATAGACGCTATCTACGTCACCAATTTGACCCGCACTCATGAGACCGCGGCGCCCCTAGCCGGCCATCTAGGACTTGAGCCTATCGAGGAGCCTGATCTGCGGGAAGTTCACTTGGGTGATTGGGAAGGGGGCTTGCTGCGGATCAAGGCCTTTGATAATGACCCGATTTACCAGCAGATGCAGGCCGAGCAACGCTGGGATGCGATTCCCGGTGCAGAGTCCAGAGCGCAGATTCATGCTCGAGTCGAAAGAGCTTTGGGGAAGATCGCGGCACGCCACCCAGATCAGCTGATCGTTGCCGTTGTGCATGGTGGCATTGTCGGGCATATCTTGTCCCATGCCTCCGGTTCGGCGCACTTTGCATTTAACGGCTGCGACAATGGTTCAATCAGTCAAATAGTGATGGTTGAAGGGAAAATGATCGTCAGAGGGTTTAATGACACAGCGCACCTGTTAGAAACGACATTGAATGCCCTGCCGACCTAAAAAAGCCTCAGTTGAAGCGGACTAACCGTGTCTCGTCGATTTTTTTGACGACCCTGTCGTGAGCAGTAAAGCGAATCGTTGCTGATCGAACGCGAGCGCATCCGCGTCACGATCAGCAACATTTCACTATCTGCTTCACTATCTGCTTCACTATCTGCATCGCCATCTGCATCACCATCCGCTCGAAAGCGGCGCCAACGCTGCCTGTTCAGGCAGCGGCTGATCATGCAGAGTCTGGCCGCGCTGTGTCGATGTGGCGGGTCATGGCGTCATGATTTGTTCCGGTAAAGCATGACGAGTTGATCGTCGTGAATGCCCGGCTCTTATGATTTCAGGGGCTGTTTTGTTGAATTTGGCGGTCCTCGTCAGTTGAAGTCCTTGATGGCGCCGAGTATTTGGCGACAGGTCAGTTGACCGACAAGTTTACCGTCAACGACGATTGGTCGACGCCGATGTTTATGATCCAGCATGGATGTTGCGACTGTGACGATGTCATCAGTAGGCTGGTTGACTTCAACCTCTGTGGTCATTATCTCGCTGACTAGCGCGCCGCCTGGGTCAGCGCCGTTGTAAACGGAAGTGATCAGGGCGCGCAGGCAATCGAGTTCCGAGAGCATGCCCACCAGGTTGTTGTCTGCATCGACGACCACCACGCCCGAGACTTTGTTCTCCAGGATTTTCCGGGAAGCGTCATAAATGTTCATATCCGCCGTCACGGTGACGGGCTTGTGCTGCATGTATTGACTCACCTCGACTGACTTTGCCATAACGCTTCCTCTTTGAGTTGATTGTAGAGTTGCAGGATGTCGCAGATCGTCCAGCCACGTTAGCGCATATTTCCTATTGGCGGCAAAGACAATGTAGCGCGTAGCTGGCAAAATGTACGTATGATTAACGTTTTCGGTGGAGCTTCAGGATGTTGATGATAATGTTGTCGAGACTGTATCTGGCATTTTTGCTGATGGGCATGAGTGCCACGGTGTCTGCCGCGACTGAGACTGAGCAGGTTTTGGCCTCCTTGCAGGGCTATGAATGGCAGCTAGACCGAGAAAGGCTGGCAGGGTTGCCTGTGGACAGTTGGCGAACGCTGCTTGATATCGCTCAGGACGCAGATCAATTGGACTATGTCCGAGCCCGCGCGGCGGCGTCGCTCACAGCTTTCCCGAATGAAGATGTCTGGCGGTTTTTTATCCAAAGTACGCAGGCTTCAACCGCGGTTGTGTCCCGTCGGCGCGGCGTCGATGGTTTGTGTGCTGCGTTTCATGAGAGTCGCGCGGCCGCCTTGGAAGCCGCGTTGGTGCCATTGCTGCGCGAAGCTGACCCGCATTTGCGCGTTCAAACTGCGGCGTGTTTGCAGCGGTTAGATACGGAGACGAGTCGTGAGGTGTTGGCGGTTTATCGAGCGGCGATTGCCCAGGACTGGGAAGCGCGAGCTGTGAGCATTGATCGCAGGCATGCCAAATGAGCAGTTTGAGCCCAACTGTCATGAATGGACTGACTCCTCAGGAGTTGGCAATATTTCATCGCGATGGCTATCTGGTCCGTCGAGGTCTGACCGATGCGGCGACTTGTGACGCCATCGTTGAGATGGCGCAAACCCATCTCGAGGTCAATTTGGCGCCCATCGAGTATGAGGCCGACCTGCAATATCCAGGTGCGCCCAAGTCGAAAGAGGCGCCCGGTGGAGACACCTGTCGGCGCCTGTTGCATGCTTATTCGCGGGGTGATGTTGTTCGTGACTGGGCGGTCAGTGAAGGCATTAAACAGACGTTGCAGGCGCTGCTGGACTCGCCGGATAATGTCTTATCTCAGTGCCATCATAACTGCATCATGACGAAACAACCGGGGTACAGTAGTGCCACCCTGTGGCATCAAGATAATCGTTACTGGGCCTTTGATGAGCGCAACCTGATCAGTGTTTGGTTGGCTGTGGGTGACGAAACCACTGAGAATGGATGCCTGAGAGTGATTCCCGGTACCCATACACTGGACTTCGAGCCGGGCCGCTTTGATGCGGCGTTGTTTTTGCGACCAGACCTGGGGGACAACAAGGCCCTGATTGCTCGAGCCAAGCCGGTGCCGCTGGAGAAGGGTGACGTACTGTTTTTTCACAGTAAGTTATTTCATGCGGCGGGCAGAAATCGTAGCCCGGAGACGAAATTTTCCTTGGTCTTTACCTACCATGCAGCCAGTAACCACCCAATTGAGGGCACACGATCGGCCCAATTCCCAGGAATTCCGCTTTAAGTGCATTCAAGCTTCGAGCTGGGGCACACTCAGTAGGGCCATCATGCCACGCAGCAGCTCTTCTCTGGATGTGCCCTTGCGCCAGGCAAACCCAATGTCGCGATAGAACCGTTTAATCGGTAAGCGTTCGGTGGCGATCTGAGTGCCTTGCAGTACGCCAGCTTGGATGACCATGTCTGGAATTAGGGTGACGCCCAGATCGTTATCAACCATTTGTAGCAACATTTGCAAGCTGTTGGCGCCAAAGGTGTGAATCTTTTTCTGGTTCTTTAGCCGACACCCCGCCAGGGCATGATCTCTTAGGCAATGACCGTCATCTAGTAACAGCAGGCTCTCATCTGGGAGTGCGTCGAAGTCATGGTCGGAATGCGTCAGCAATCGAGTTTTTTGATGATAGGCCAGGTGCATACCTTCGCGATAGATGACCTGGGTTTGAATTTGTCCCGCATCATAGGGGAGTGCTAACAGCGCCAAGTCGAGCTTATTGTCGAACAACTCCTGAATCAAGTTGGCGGTGGTGTCCTCGCGAATATAGAGTTTTAGCTTCTCGAACTGCTGACCGATCGCCATGACATATTGACTGATCAAGTAGGGCGCAATGGTGGGGATGACACCGAGTCGGACGGGTAGCGACGTGGGGTCTGACAAGGAGCGCGCATTATCTACCAGGTCTTGAGTCTGACGAATGATTTCGCGGCTGCGTTCAGCGATTTGCTTGCCGAGCTGGGTGAAGGCTACAGACTTATTCGTACGCTCCACCAGCGTGACGCCCAGCGAAGATTCAAGCTCTTTGATGCCGGTACTCAGCG